>DASSUY010000231.1:0-8277 GCA_035706525.1 Steroidobacteraceae bacterium | reverse complement strand
CGCCTGCTGTACCTGAATGCGCAGGGCCTCGCGGAACGCGCCGCGCCGGGCGAGCCGATCCTGCATCGGTCACTGCAGACAGTGGGCCTCGCCGCCGGCAAGTGGTGCCCGTACGGCACCGGCGGCGGTGGATCCGATTTTGCCGTCGACCAGGCCCCCGACGACGCCCTGTCGCTATGCTTCGACAGCGAGCCGCTCCCGCAACGGACGGAAATCCTCGGCGCGCCGGTTCTCGACCTCGAGTTGTGCGTGGACCGGCCGAGCGCAGTCATCGCAGTGCGGCTCAACGACGTGAGGCCGGACGGCCGTTCGACCCGCGTCACGTACGGCGTGCTCGACCTGGGGCACCGGCTCGGAAGCGAGCGGCCGCTGCCGGTGGTCCCGGGCGAGCGCTACCGCGTGCGACTCAAGCTCAATGACATCGCCTATGCATTCGCGCCGGGACACCGGCTGCGGGTGAGCCTCTCCACCTGCTACTGGCCGGTCGTCTGGCCTGCGCCAGAGCCGGTGACTCTATCGTTATACCCGGGTCGCGCGGCGCTCAGCCTGCCGCTGAGAGGCGAGGGACACACGGATGTGTCGCTTCCGCCTCCCGCCGCGGGGCCGTCGCCGGCGATGGAAATCGTCGAACCGGCGCCGCGCTCGCACAGGCGTCACTGGGACGTCGTGACCGGCGTGGCCGAAGTCAGCACGGACCGCGGCAATGCCGTCTGCAGATTCCCGGACATAGACATCGAATTCGGCCGCCGCATCAGCGAGCGGCTCCGCATCCACCAGGCCGACCCGTTGTCGGCGCAGGCCGAGTTCCGCATACAGGGCCTGACCGGCCGCCCGGGGTGGCGCATCGAGGTTGATGCGGCATCCCGGCTGACCGCGGACGCCGAGCAATTCGTGCTGGAGTCCAGCGTCGACGTCACGGAGAACGGCAGCAGCGTGCTGTCGAGGCGCTGGACGCATCGATTCCCGCGCAACAGGCACTGAAAGCACCCGCGCCCGCCAGGGCGTGTACAATCCACGTCGCAGCAGGGGCGACCCGGCGTCGCAATTTCATGGCGGCAATCAACAACCCCAAGAACCGCAGGCGCCCGGCCACATTGCGAGAGGTCGCGGAAGCGGCGGGCGTCTCCGTGATGACGGTCTCGAACGTGGTGCGCGGCAAGAGCGTGCGGCCGGAGACCCGCCAAAGCGTCGAAGACGCGATCGCGAAACTCAGGTACCGCCCCAACACGAGCGCCCGGCGATTGCGCCTCGCGGCCCAGTTCTCGGTGGGCATCGTCATCGCCGACACGGACCAGAGCTTCCTCGCGGACCCGTTCATCTCGCGCGTCGTCAGCGGGCTCAGCAACTACCTGAGCGCGCTCGATTACACGCTGGACGTACAGGGCGTGTCCCCCGAGCGGTTCGAGCATGCGACGATCCTCGGCAAGGTCGGCAACGACGCGCTGTGCGCCATCCTGTGCGGCCCGCGCGAACTGCGACGCCGGCACCTGGCGCATCTCCAGCGCCTCGGGCAGCCGGTCGTCGTCTTCCAGGAATCGTTTCCCTCACCGTCCAAGAACGTCGCGCTCGTGCGCCAGGACGACCTCACCGGTGGGCGCCTGCTTGGCCAGCACCTCGCACGCCGGAAGCTGCGATCCGTACTTTTCCTGAAGCCGCTGCTCGAATGGTGCGCCGTCGAGCAGCGGGAGCAGGGCCTGCGCGACGCCCTCGCGAAGGCGTCGGCGCCGGTCGAGCTCGACGCGCAGTTCGTGCCCTCGGAAGCCTTCGACGATGTCGTCTCCGTCGTCACGCAACGTCTTTCCATCCGCGTGCCGAGCGCGATCGTCGCGGCGACGGACTCGATGGCTGCCGCGGCCCTCAAGGCCGTCGAGGCGATGGGGCTTCGTGTCCCCAAGGACCTGACGATGGCCGGCTTCAACGGATTCGACGTCTACCGTTACACGAGCCCGACGCTGACGACGGTGATATCGCCCGCCTACGAAATGGGTCACCTCGGGGGCGAACTCATCATCGAGCGACTGAATACCGGCCAGTTCTCGCGACGAAACGTCGTGCTGGACGTATCGTTGCAGCCGGGAGAATCTTCCTGACCGGCGGTGCCGCGCGGCCCGCCCGCGGTCAGGCCGTGCCGGTCGCGCCCACGCCTAGGCTCACGGACTTCGCGACGTCGCCGTAGACCGACGTGACCGCGCGGTCGAATTGCTCGATCGTGAATTCGATGTCGGCCGGCGTGTGAGCCGCCGAGATGGACCATTGCTTGGTTGCGATCGGCACGGCAAACACGCCGCCGGCGACCAGAGCGCGTCGCAAGGCGACGTCCTTCTCGAAGTCGTGACCCTCGATGATGTCGTGCAGGTCCGCCGGCACGTCGCGCATCAGGTAGAAGGACAAAGCGGACCCCTCGCGCGCGACGCAACCCGTGACCTTGTGCCGGCGGAACACCTGTTCCATGCCACCCTGCAGCGCGGCCCCCAGCGACTCGAGGCGGGGATAGAGGATCGCCTCGTTCTCGACTAGGTACTCGACCGTACGCATCGCGGCCGCGACCGCCATCGGATGCCCGTTGTAGGTGCCCGCGACGAACGGCCGGCGGGCCGGGTCCGGGTGCGAGAGGCAATCCATGCACTCGCCGCGGCCGCCCACCACGGCGATCGGAAACCCGTTCGCGATCGCCTTTCCAAAAACGACCAGGTCCGGACGCACGCCGCACTTTGCGGCGTAGCCGCCGAGGCCGTTGCGGAACCCGGTCTTCACCTCGTCGATGATCAGGACGAAGCCGAATTCGTCTGCGAGGTGCCTCAGCCCCTCCAGGTAACCGGGCTTCGCGCGGACGACACCGATGTTCTGGAGGACCGGCTCCGTGATCAGGCAGGCGACCGGAAACCGCTCGCACACGTAACGCACGGAAGCGAGGTCGTTGAAGTTGACGACATGGACGAGGCCGGCGCGCTCGACCGTGCTGCCTGCGCCGAGGGGCCGCAGCGGATACTCCCCGGGGGAAACGCGCGGCCCGATCTCGGCCAGCGTATTGAAGACGTTGCAGGCGAGCTCGTCGTGGTTGCCGTTGTAGCTTCCCTGGATGATCACGACGTGCTGCCGGCCCGTGATCGCCCGGCCCATGCGCACGGCCAGCGACGTCGCCTCGCTGCCGGTATTCAGGAGGGTGAGCTTCTCGACCGAAGGGACGTGCCGGCACACCAGCTCCGCGAAGAGGCCCTCCAGGACGGAAAGGCCGGCCCCGAACAGGCTGTCGCCATCTTTCAGCGCCTCGCTTGCGGCCTGGTTGACGGGCGCGAAATTGTGGCCCAGCAGGTACGGCGCAAAGCCCGCGTGATAGTCGATGTAGCGCTTGCCGTCGACGTCCCAGAGATAGGCGCCCTCGCCGCGCACGAAGGCGATCGGCGGGTTGACGATCCGGTTCGCGGAGCTGACGCCGCCCGGAATGAACGCCTCGTTGTGCGCCTGAAGCTCGCGGGTTTTCAGCGACGTCACCCTGAATCCTCCCTGGTCCATTCCCCCGATTGCCGGCGACGATCGTCGGGACGAGGAGCGCGACGCGGGTCATTTGGCATTTTTAGTACTGTAACGTTACACTAACCCGCGGCACCAAGGCAATTCGGCCAGGCGGGCACGGGGGTCGTTCTGCAGCACAGCGCGAATAGCGGCCGTGGAGTCTCCTGCCCGTGACGCGGCACGCAAGGGTACTGGTGATCGGCGGCGGTGTCGTCGGGTGCAGCGTCCTGTATCACCTCGCAAGGCTCGGCTGGAAGGACATCGTCCTCTGCGAGCGAAAGGAACTCACGGCCGGCTCAAGCTGGCATGCCGCAGGCATATTCCATGCCCTGAACGGCGATGCGGCCATGTCGCGGCTGCAGGCCTATACGATCGGCCTCTATCGCGAGCTCGAGGAGATCTCCGGCCAGGACATCGGGCTCCACTACACCGGCGGAATCAGCGTCGCCGCGACCGACGAGCGCTGGAACCTCCTGAGGTCGGACTGCGAAAGGCACCGGGTCCTCGGCCTCGACACGCACCTGCTCACCCCACGCGAAGTCGCGGAGCGCTTTCCGCTGATGGACGTCTCGGACGTAAAAGGCGCGCTCTACGACCCGATGGAGGGCTATCTGGACCCTTACGGAGCCACCGTGGCCTATGCGAAGGCGGCGCGAAAGCTGGGCGCCGAGATCCTGCGCCACACCATGGTCTCCTCCCTGACCCCGCTGCCACGGGGCGGATGGGTCGCCGGGACCGACGGGGAGACCTTCGAAGTCGAGCACGTCGTGAACGCGGCCGGCCTCTGGGCCCGCGAAGTGGGCCGGATGGCCGGCGTCGAGCTGCCGCTCATCCCGATGGAGCATCACTACCTCATCACCGAGGACATCCCCGAGATCGCGCAGCTCGGCCACGAGCTGCCCGTCGTCGTGGACCTCGACGGCGAAATGTACCTGCGACCCGAGGGCCGCGGGCTGCTGCTCGGCGTCTATGAACGCGACGCAACTCCCTGGTCGCGGGACGGCACACCCTGGGAGTTCGGCGACAATGAGCTCCTGGCTCCCCAGCTCGACCGGCTGACGGAATCGCTAGAGAAAGGGTTCCGGCGATTTCCCCGCCTCGACTCCGCGGGCATCCGCAAGATCGTGAACGGCCCGTTCACCTTCACGCCGGACGGAAATCCCCTGGTCGGCCCCGTGCCGGGAGTTCGCAACTTCTGGAGTGCCTGCGGCGTCATGGCCGGGTTCGCGCAGGGCGGCGGCGTAGGCAGGACGCTCGCCGAATGGATGGTCGGGGGGGAGCCGGAGGGTGACGTGTTCGGCCTGGACGTCGCGCGGTTCGGCGCATTCGCGACCCGCAGTTACGTGGCCGAGAAATCCGCCGAGTTCTACTCGAGGCGCTTTCGCATCGCGTACCCCAACGAGTTCTGGCCCGCGGCGCGCCCGGCCAAGGTGACGCCGCTGCACGAGCGTCACGCCGCTTCGCGCGCCGTGTTCGGCGTGAGCTTCGGGGTCGAGACGCCGCTCTACTTCGCCCCGGAAGGAGAACCACCCAGCGAGCAGCCGAGCATCCGGCGCTCGAACTCATTCACGCCGGTGGCAGCCGAGTGCCGGGCCTCCCGCGAGGCGGCGGGCGTGCTGGACATCTCGACTTTCGCGAAATACGAAGTGGCCGGCTCCGGTGCCGCCGCCGAGCTCGACCGCCTCCTGGCCGGCCGGCTGCCCGCGCCCGGGCGAATCCGCCTCACTCCCATGCTCGCCCCCAGCGGCCGGCTGATGGGCGACCTCACCACGTTTTGCGAATCGGAAGGGCGCTACCTGCTCTTCGGTTCCGGATACCTGCAGGACTGGCACATGCGCTGGTTCGCGGAGCAGGTCGACGCGTCGCGCGCCTCCGTTCGCAACGTGACGGAAGCGATCGGCGGCATCGCTATCTTCGGCCCGAGATCGCGCGAGATGCTCGCAGCGCTGGCGCGCGAAGATGTCGGCGACAGCGCCCTTCCCCTCCTGGCTTTCCGCCGGTTCGACGTGGCGTCCGCTCCGGCGCTCGTGGCTCGCCTCTCGGTCACGGGTGAACTGGGATACGAGATCTACGTGCCGGCCATGTACCTGCAGCTGCTCTACGACCGGCTGCGCGCCGTGGGTGCGGACGTCGGGCTGCGCTCCGTGGGAAGCTACGCCCTGAATTCGCTGCGGCTAGAGAAGGGATATGGCTACTGGTCACGGGAGTACTCGCGCGACTACACGCCGATGATGAGCGGCCTCTCGCGGTTCGTCGACTACGACAAGCCGCGCGACTTCATCGGCAAGGATGCGGCGCGGCGGGAGCGGGACGCGCCGCCGGCCCGGCGCCTCGTCCTGCTCGAGGTCGAAGCGCTGGATGCAGAGGCGAGCTTGTACGAGCCCATTTCGGCGGGCAAGCGTGTCGCGGGCTTCGTCACCTCGGGCGGCTTCGGCCATACGATCGGGCGGAGCCTCGCCATGGGCTACGTCGATGCGCGCATCGCCGACGAGCAGGTTCCGCTCGAAGTCTCGATCATCGGCGACAGGCGCCCGTGCCGGATCCTGGCCGCCCCGCCGGTGGATCCCCGCGGCGAGCGGCTGCGGTCGTGAGCCGCGCGCCGCGGCGCAGGCCGGGCCAGGACCCGCGGCAGCGCACGCGTGCCGTGCACCCGGCCAGCGCGACATACATCACGCGCCGGATTCCCCCCTACGAGCTGCTCGGGGAGGAAAGCCTCGCGGCCGTCGAGGCCTGTGCCGATCGCCTGCTGCAGGAGATCGGCATGGAGATCCGCGGCGACCGCGAAGCGATCGCGCTCTGGAAGGCCGCAGGCGCCGACATCGAGGGGGAATGGCGGGTCCGGGTGCCTGCGGGACTCGCCCGCGCGATCGTGGCGCGTAGCGCGCCGCGCGATTTCATCCAGCACGCGCGCAACCCCGCGCGCAATGTCCACATCGGCGGGGATTCGACGGTGCTCGCGCCCGCGTACGGCTCGCCGTTCGTCGCGGACGCCGAGGGCGGCAGGCGCTACGGAACGCTCGAGGACTTCCGGAACTTCGTCAAGCTGGCCTACCTCACGCCCTGGCTCCACCACTCGGGCGGGACCGTCTGCGAACCCGTGGATCTGCCGGTCAACAAGCGGCACCTGGACATGCTGTACGCGCACATGCGGCTGTCCGACAAGCCGTTCATGGGGGCCGTCACGACGGCCGCCCGCGCCGCCGATTCGATCGAAATGTGCCGCGTGCTGTTCGGCGCCGAGTTCGTCGACCGCAACTGCGTCATCCTGGGCAACGTGAACGTCAACTCGCCGCTCGTCCTCGACGGAGAGGCCAGCCGGGTGATCCGCACGTACGCCGCCGCAAACCAGGCGGCGGTCTGCGTGCCTTTCATCCTGGGCGGGGCCATGGGCCCGGTAACGACGACGGGCGGGCTGGCCCAGTGCTTCGCGGAGGCGCTGTTCTGTGTAGCGCTGACGCAGCTCGAGCGACCCGGTGCCCCCGCGATCCTCGGAAATTTCCTCTCCTCGATGTCGCTGAAGAGCGGAGCGCCGACGTTCGGCACGCCGGAACCAGCCCTCGCCTACCTCGCCATCGGCCAGCTCGCGAGGCGCCTCGGCGTGCCGCTGCGATGCGGCGGCAATCTTTGCGCGTCCAAGCTTCCGGATTCGCAGGCCGCCTATGAGAGCGCCAATTCGATGTGGCCTGCATTGCTCGCAGGCGCCAACTTCGTGCTGCATTCGGCGGGCTGGCTCGAGGCGGGCCTAGTGATGTCATACGAAAAGTTCGTGATCGACCTCGACCAGTGCGGCAGCTTCCACGTGCTGGCCCATGGGCTGCAATTCGACGACAACGCTTTCGCGCTCGACGCGTTCCGCGAGGCGGGACCTGGTCACCACTTCCTGGGCACCGCCCACACGCTGCGAAACTACGAGACGGCGTTCTACGAAGCCACACTGTCGGACAGCAATTCCTACGAGCAATGGGTGGAAGACGGCTCGCTGGACATCGTGCGGCGCGCCTCGCGGCGCTGGCGCTCGATGCTCGAGCAGTACGAGGCACCCGCCATCGAGGCCGGGCCGGACGAAGGGCTGCGCGACTTCATCGCGCGGCGCAAGTCGGAGATGCCGGACGCGAGCCATTGACTCCCCGAGAGACATCGCCCCCGCCGCACGCGCGCCGGCGAATGCGCCGCGCCGTGGCTCGGACGGGCGACGCGGAAGTCTGCGCGGGCGCCTGCTCTCCCGCGCTGGACGTCGAGGCCCGATGGTCCGCCATCGACCAGCAAAGGCTCCGTCAGGGCCGCCTCGCAAAGCTGCGGGCCCAGCTCGCACGGCTCGACTACGCGGGTGCGCTGCTCGCCGACCCGATCAACATCCGTTACGCGACTGGCACCCGGAACATGGCGGTCTGGACCACGCACGCGCCGGGACGGTATGCGCTCGTCCTGACCGACGGTCCGGTGGTGCTGTTCGAGTTCGGGACCTCACGGCACGTCAGCGCGGGCGTCGAAACCGTCGATGCGCTCGAGACCAGCACGCCGTGGTTCTACTTCCTCGCGGGACCGCGCGTCGAGGAGAAGTGCGCCCTCTGGGCGGGCCCCATCGTCGACCTCATCCGGCGGCACGGAGGCGGCAATCGCCGCCTCGCGGTCGACCGGTGCGAACCCTGGGGTGCGGAGCGGCTCCAGCGGGCCGGCATAAAGCTGTTCGACGCGCAGGCACCGCTCGAGCTCGCGCGAGCGCTCAAGACACCGGAGGAAATCGAGTGCCTCCGGCTGTCGATG
>DASSUY010000230.1:0-10589 GCA_035706525.1 Steroidobacteraceae bacterium | reverse complement strand
AGCGCCTTCTCCACCGTCACCTGCACGAGGTCGTCCGCGTCGGCGACGTTGCGCGTGATCACGCGCGCGAACCGGCGCAGGCGCGGCAGGAGGTCGCCGAGCGCGTCGCGGATCTCGTCCGCGGGCGTTTTCGCACTCATGTCCAACTACGTCCGGGACGTCCCATTTCTTCCTGCGGGATGAAAAGACAGGCGCCAGGCGTCTGACGGGCGAGGGCCCGGCAGGATGCTAGCATCCCGCGGCAGCGGCCCGGCCGAGGAGCCTGCATGAACCGCCGGACACTGCGCATCGCCGGAATCGCCCTCGTGGTCGCGGTCGCCGCCGCGCCCGCGGGCGCCCAGCTGCAGGTGCCGGGCCTGCCCTTGCCGCAGGCGCCCCTGCCGCCGCTGCCGGGCGGCCAGGATCCCCTCGGCGCCACGCTCCGGGGCGCGTCGGCAACGCTCGCCGAGGCGCGGAAACTGCGCGTTCGGGAACTGCTGCGCGTCGAGCGCGAGACCGTCGAGGCGGACCCCGACGGCCAGCCCATCCTGCGCCGCCAGGTGGGCGCGCTCTCGCCGACGCCGGAAGCGATCGCCCGCGCCGAGGCCGCGGGCTTTCGCGTGCTGAGCCGCGACTCCCTCGAGGGGCTCGGGCTCACGCTGGTCGTGTTCGAGGCGCCGGAAGGGATGTCGACGCGCCGCGCGCTGAAGAAGCTGCGCGCGCTCGATCCCGAGGGCAGCTACGACTTCAACCATCTTTACCTGGGCTCGGGGGAGGCGCAGGCCGCGGACCCGCCTTCCGCCGCGCCGCTGCCCGCAGCACCGCCCGGCACGCGCATCGGCCTCATCGACAGCGGCGTCGATTTCACGCATCCCGTGCTCGCCGGCGCCGACGTCGTCCGCCACGGCTGCGACGGCGGATCCTTTCCCGCGCCGCACGGCACGGCGGTCGCCTCGCTGCTCGTCGGCGAGGGCGAGGGCTTCGCGGGCCTCGTGCCCGGCGCGACGCTCTACGCGGCGGACGTGTTCTGCGGCCACGGCGGCGGCTCGCTCTCGCTGCTCGCGCTCGAGCTCGACTGGATGGCGCGCGAGAAGGTCCCGGTCGTGAACATCAGCCTCGTCGGCGCGAAGAGCGTCCTGCTCACCGGACTCGTGCGCGCGATGACCTCGCGCGGCTTCCTGCTCGTGGCCGCGGTCGGCAACGACGGGCCGACGGCGCCGCCGCTCTATCCCGCCTCGTATCCGGGCGTCGTCGGCGTGACGGGCGTGGACGGGCAGCGCCGCGTGCTCCCCGAGGCCTGCCGCGGCGAGCAGGTCGATTTCGCGGCAGCGGGCGCCGGCATTCGCGCGGCGGCCGTGGGCGGCGGCTACGAGGAAATCCGCGGCACCTCCTTCGCGACGCCCATCGTCGCCGGGCTGCTCGCGCGTTCGCTGAACTCGCCGGAACCCGCGGCGGCGCAGGCCGCGGTGGATGCGCTCGCCGCGACCGCGATCGACCTCGGCAACAACGGCGTCGATCCGTCTTATGGCAAAGGGCTGGTCGGCGCCGGACTGAATCCCGGTCATCGGGATTAAAACGCCGCGCTGCGGCGTACTGGTTCATGAGGGCCGCGGGATTTCCGCGGCGTCACAGGAGCCAGACCATGCACATTCGAACGGTACTCACGGCGGCGGCCCTGGCGGGCCTTCTCTGCACGGCCGGCACGGCCGGGGCGCAGCTGCTCGGCGGCGGCGCGAACGGCGCGCTCGGCGGCTCGCTGACGGGCGGGCTCGGGAACGTCGGCGCGACGGTCGGCGGCGCGGCCGACGGGTCGGTGCGAGGCAGCACCGACGCGCTCGAGCGGGTGCGGGACACGGGCGAGCGGACGGCAAGGCCGGCGCAGGCCCGCAAGGCCGCGAAGAAGGAGGCCCGGAAGGCCAGGCGCCAGGCGAAGGAGCGGGCGGCCCCGGCCGAGTCCCTCCTCGAGGCGCCGGTCAAGGCGGAGGCCGGGGTCGAGGCCGGCGCCGAGCTTTCGGCCGAAGCCTCGCGCTAGCCCGAGTGGCCGACGCGGGCACGGCGGCGGGAGCGCGGGCTCCCGCCGCCCTTTTTGCGCTTGCCGCGGGGTCGGGTCAGGCGTCTAATCTGGGCACGTGGACAAGCCGTAGGAGGAACCTGCCGATGCACGACGAGCTGACCACGTTGCCCGGGATCGGGCCCGGCATTGCCGCCGACCTCAGGCACCTCGGAATCCACTCGATCAAGGACCTCGCCGAATCGAATCCGGAACAGCTGTTCCAGCGACTCCAGAAAATCACCGGCCATGAACAGGAGCCTTGCCTCCTGTACACCTTCCGCTGCGCGACGTACGCGGCGCGCACGCCGGAGCCGGATGCCGATCTCCTGAAGTGGTGGAACTGGAAAGACCGACAACTCGAAGTCTGAACGCGCAAAAGGGGACGCTCACCTTTAACGGCCAGCGTCCCGGCTAAAGGGGACAGCCACCTTTAAAGGTGGCTGTCCCCTTTTGCTTCTGGCGCCTCGGCGGGAGCCGGCGGCGCGCGGTCCGAGTTCCAGATGTCGCGGATCATCAGCCATTTCCCGTCGGGCTGGCGCTGCATGACCGCGAGATAGTTCCCGCTGTCGACCACCGCGCCCGTCGCGTCCTTCACGAGGTACGACCCGGAGTGGTGGCCGAAGTCGCCCGAGGCCGCGGCCTTGTCGTCGTCGTTCGGCACCACCGAGACGCCGCCCGCCTGCATCTCGCCCGCGAGCTTCGTGATGAGCGCGCGGATCGCGTCATGGCCGATCGCGCGCGGGTTGCCCGGCGCCATGACCTCCGCGTCCGCCGCGTACTGCGACAGGATCGTGTCGGCATCGCCCTTGCTGAAGGCCTCGAGGAAAACGCGCACGTCCTCTTTCGCCTGCTTCTCGAACGCCGCGGAATCGGCTGGCTTCGGCCCGCAGCCCGCGAGCGCGAGGACACCCGCCGCCGCGAGCGCGGCCGCTTTCCAGTTACTCATGTCTTCCCCCTGATGCCGGCCCGGGGCGGGCCGGTCGTGTACCATCTTACCCCTCCACATGCGCGACCTGACCCAAGGCCCCATCCCGGGCCATCTCGTGGCCATGGCCGCGCCCATCGCGGCCGGCATGCTGGCCCAGACCCTGTACTTCCTGATCGACCTCTACTTCGTCGCCGGCCTCGGTGAGGCGGCGCTGGCCGGCGTCGGCGCCGCGGGCACGGCGATGTTCATCGTGATGGCGCTGACGCAGATGCTGGGCGTCGGCGCGATGGCGCTGGTCTCCCAGGCGGTCGGCCGCAAGGACCACGCCGACGCCGACCTCGTCTTCAACCAGTCGATGTCGCTGGCCGTGCTATGCACGCTCGCGACGATCGCGGGCGGCTACGGCGTCTCCGACGCCTACGTGCACGCGGTGGGCGCGGACGCGGCGACGATCGAGGCCGGCCGGACCTACCTGCACTGGTTCCTGCCGGGCCTCGCGCTGCAGTACGTCAACATGGTGATGATCTCGGGCCTTCGCGGCACGGGCGTCGTGCAACCGACGATGGTCGTCCAGATCGCGACCGTGCTCCTGAACGCGCTGCTCGCGCCCATCCTGATCGCGGGCTGGCTCACGGGCCGGCCGCTCGGCGTCGCGGGCGCCGGGCTGGCCAGCACGATCGCGGTGGTCGCCGGCACCTTCATGCTCGCGGGGTACTTCAGCAAGCTCGAAAAGTACGTGCACGTGCGGCCCTCAACCTGGAAGCCGCGCTTCGACGTCTGGCGGCGCGCGATCAACATCGGCCTGCCGGCGGGCGGCGAGTTCGGGTTCATGTTCCTGTACATGGCGGTGATCTACTGGGTGATCCGCGACTTCGGCGCGCCGGCCCAGGCGGGCTTCGGCCTCGGCATTCGCCTGATGCAGTCGATCTTCCTGCCGGCGATGGCGATCGCGTTCGCGACCGGCCCGATCGCCGGCCAGAACTACGGCGCGGGACAGTACGGGCGGGTGCGCGAGGCCTTCGGCGTGTCGGCGAAGATCAGCATCGCGCTGATGCTCGCGATGACGGCGCTCGCGCAGCTGCGGCCGGAGTGGCTGGTGCACGTCTTCACGAAGGAGCCGGAGGTGGTCGAGGTGGCCTCGCAGTTCCTGCGGGTGATCTCCTGGAACTTCGCGGCTTCCGCGCTCATCTTCACCTGCTCGGGCATCTTCCAGGGGCTCGGCCACACCTGGCCCGCGCTCGCCGCGACCTCGAGGCGCCTCGTGACCTTCGTGGTCCCGGTGATCCTTCTCTCGCGCATGCCCGGGCACCGGATCGAGCACGTCTGGTACCTGTCCGTCGCGAGCAGCTGGCTGCAGGCGTTCACGTCGCTGTTCCTGCTGCGGCGGACCATGCGTGTGCGGCTCGCCTGAGGGAAAAGGGGACGCTCACCTTTTTCGGCGGATGCATGCCGCCCCGTGGAGTGCGAAAAAGGTGAGCGTCCCCTTTTGTTCCTTCAGAAGCCGTACACCAGGCTCGTCGTGTAGATCTGGTCGCTGTTGCGCGTGCCGGGCAGCACGTCGGTGTTCCGGCGCACGGTGTAGTCGAGCCCGAGCGCGAAGTGCGCGTTGATCTTGATCTCGATCCCCGCCTGGTTCTGCGTGAACGTGTTGTCCCGGCCGCTCTCGACGAGGAACTTGTCGTAGATCCGCGTCGTCGGGCTGATCCAGTGCTCGAAGTTCATCGCGCCGCGCAGGATCGCGCTTTCCTCGACGACGTCCGTGACCCGGAGCTCCGCGCGCCGGCCGCCGGCGCCGACCGTCGCGTCCAGCTTCGTCCGGTCCGTCATCACGAAGCGGTAGCCGAAGCCGCCCGCGCCGGTCGCCTGGTAGGCGTAGTCCGTGAAGGCGTCGTTCTCGTAGCGCAGCGTCCCGAAGGTGAAGGCACGGGGCGTGAAGCTGTAATTGGTCTCGGCGCGGAGCTCCCAGCGGTCGGCCGAGGTGACGTCGTCCGTCACCGTGCGCAGGATCGTGCCGCCGAACTTGTACGTCCACTGCTCCAGCGTGTTGGTGACGTCGACGATCGCGGAGACGGTCTTCGTCTCGGTGTTGCCGCGCGTCACCACGCCGCCGAGCTTGCCGGTGCCGCTCCAGTCGGCCGCGGCGGGGCCCGCGAAGAACGTCAACAGGGGAACGATCGCAGCCTTCGCCGCTGCCTTCATGTGGACCTCCTTGTCCAGCAAACAAACCGGGGGAACGCGCCCGCGCGGCAATGTAACGAAGCGCGGCCCCCCGGCAAAGGGGGCGCGCCTTTCTCAAATGGTCAGGGCGTCAGAACCCGTAGACGAGGTTGACGGTGAAGACCTGGTCGGTCTCCTCGGTGCCGGGCAGCACGTCCGTGTTGTGCCGCACGGCGTAGTCGAGGCCGAGCGCGAAGGTCTCCGCGATCTTCACCTCGAGGCCGAGCTGGTTCTGCAGGAAGGTGTTGCTCGAGCCGCTCTCGACGAGGAACTTGTCGTAGACGAGCGTCGTGTCGGTGAGCTTGTGCTCGTAGTTGAGCGCGCCGCGCGCGATCACGTCGTCCTCCTGCTCGCCGGTGAGCCGCAGCTCCGTCTGGCGATAGCCGATACCGAGCTCGGCGTCGAGCTTCGTGCGGTCGGTGGCGATCAGGTGGTAGCCGTAGCCGCCCGCGAGCGTCGCCTGGTAGGAGAAGTCCGTGAACGCGTCGTCCTCGTAGCGGAACGAGCCGAAGAGGTAGCTGCGCTCGTCGAGCGCGTAGTTCGACCCTGCGCGAACCTCCCAGCGGTCCGCCGAGGTGACGTCGTCCGTCGTCGTGCGCAGGATCGACGCGCCGAGCTTGTGCGTCCAGCGGTCGACGACGTCCTGCACGTCGATGTTGGCGTTGATCGTGTCGGAATCGGTGTTGCCGCGCGCGATGACGCCGCCGAGCGTGCCCTTGCCCGACCATTCACCGGCCGACGCGGTCCCTGCCGCGAGCAGGCCGCCTGCGAGGGCGACGGTGATCCAGATGTTGCGCATGTCCGACACACCCTTGCGGAAAATGGGGCGCATAGTCTAGCGCCTGCGCGCGGACGCCACACCGGGACTGTAGGACAGGCGCGCCCGCTTCAGGCGAGCGCGATTTCCACGCGCTTGTTGCGCTTGCCCTCGTTGCGGATGCGCAGCACGCGGATGCCGCCGATCTCCGCGATGTTCGCGACGTGCGTGCCGCCGCAGGGCTGCAGGTCGATGCCGGGGATCTTGAGCAGGCGCACGCGCCCGGCGCCGCGAGGCGGCGCGACGCTCATCGTCTTCACGAGCTCGGGCCGCGCGTCGAGCTCCTCGTCGCTGATCCAGACCGTCTCCGTCGCGACGGCGCGCGACACCAGCTCGTTCGTGCCGGCGGCGATCTTCTCAGCGTCGAGGAGGGTGATGTCGATGTCGAAGTCGAGCCGTGCCTTGTCGGGCGCGATGTTGCCGCCCGTGACCGGCGCGACGACGACGCAGGACATCACGTGCAGCGCGGTGTGCAGGCGCATCAGGTTGTAGCGGCGGTCCCAATCGAGCTCGAGGCCGACCGCCTCGCCGACTTCGGGCGGCGGGGCGCCCGGCGCGAGATGGTGCGCGACGCCCCCGGTCGCGGCGGCCTTGCGCGTGTCCGTGACCGCGATGCGCTCGCCGTTGTCGCGGATCAGGAAGCCGGTGTCGCCCGGCTGGCCGCCGCCGAGCGGGTAGAAGATCGTGCGGTCGAGCTCGACGATGCCGTCCTGGACGGCGACGACGCGCGCGGTCGCGGTCTTGAGGTAGGCGTCTTCACGAAACAGGAGCTCCGTCATCGCCTGCATCGTAAAAGGGGACGCTCACCTTTTTCAAAGGGGAGGGGAAAAGGTGAGCGTCCCCTTTTGCAAAGGTGGCTGTCCCCTTTAAGGGTCCGGCACGAATCCTGCGGGAAACGGCTCTGGCTGGCGCTCGGCGAAGCGGCGCTCCGGCCGCGGGATGATGCCGCGCGCGACGAGGTGGCGGCGCGAGTCGTAGAAGATGCGGATCACTTCGTCCGGCTCGTCGCTCGCGCGCTCGAAGGCGGTGTATGTCGCGCCGGAGTCGAGGCGGCGGCCGTGGCCCGTGCCGAGCCGCTCCTCGCGACGCGAACGTGCGGCCTCGCCCGCAGCCTGCGCGGACTTCTCCGCAGCTGGCGCGCCCGCCGTCGGCGCTGCCGCCGCATCCGCGCGCGGACGGTCGAGCTCGGCCACGTAGTCGGGCATCCGCTCACGGAAGAGCGCGACGCCGATGACGCCCACGTTGTCCGGCCGGCCCGTGCGCGCGGCATAGGAGTCAGGGAGGGCGGTGAAGTAGAACGCCGCCACCTCGTCCATGCTCTTGCGCCAGCCGTCGATCGCCACGGAGTTCCAGGGATCGAGCACGTAGCCGCTGCCGAGCGGCGCCGCCGTCCGCCCGGTGATCACGTTGATGCCGTCCACGGAGGTGACGGCGAGCACCCGCCCGCCGCCGCGGTTGCGCAGCCGGATCTCGTACTCGCGGCCCGGCTCGCCCGCGACGTACCGCTCGCCGCCGTGCCAGTAGACCGGAAGCGCCTCGCCAGTGCGGCGGTCGAGGATCTCGACGTCGACGGCGCTTCGCGCGAGGGCGGCGCCGGAAAACCCGGACGCGATGAGCGCCAGGGCAAGGAGGGATGACGGTCTCATGGGGAGGCTCCGGGTGGTTGTCCTTGCTCCCCTGAACGCGCCAGACGCCGCAGCGGGGTTTAACGCCCGCCGCAACGGCCGTCCCGCAGCGGCCGGACGTCCACGCCCAGCCCCTTGTCCCAGACTGGCTTTTCCACCGGAATGTATATACAATCGCACATACAAAAAGCCGACGAGTTGCGATGCAGGAGGCAGCGTTATGTCAAAGGGATTTTTCAGCCGGTACGGGCGCGGAAGCCAGGTGGACAGCCTGGCGCCCAGCGTCGTCCCGCGCGCGGAGGCGGCCGCAGCCGCGGCCTCGAATGTCGCCAAGGTCGTCCGGAGGATCGCCCGCCAAGGGCTTCCCCAATCTGGCAAGAAGGAAGCGATTTCGCTGAGGCTCGATCGCGACGTGCTGGACTGGTTCAAGACCCAGGGCCCCGGCTACCAGACCCGCATGAACACCGTCCTGCGGGCCTACATGGACGCCGCCAGCGCCTGAAGCAGCTTAAGCAGCGGCCGGATGGCTAATGCCATCCGGCCGTTGTCCGGGTTTCGCTGTCCTACACGTGGGACGGCCGCTGATGCCCGCCGTCCTCCCCGCTCCCTAGGATGGCTCCCGTCGACTCACAACAAGTCCACTAACGGGAGACACCCCATGAACCCCTTCCCCCGGCGATTCGGCGCGGCGATGGCGCTGGTCGCACTGCTCAGCTGCGCGCCCGCGGCGCTCGCCGCGGCGCCGTCGCCGGCCACGCGCAACTTCGAGGTCCTCTCGACCGACGGCAACCACCTCGTGGTCCGCGACGAGACCGGCATCCAGGAATACACGGTGCCGGAGGACTTCCGCTTCACGGTCGACGGGAAGGAACTCGCCGCCGCCGAGCTCAAGCCCGGCATGCGTGGCACGGCGACGCTGACCGATGCGACCTCGACGCGCGCCGTGCACGTCACGAACGTGAAGATGGGTACGGTGATCTCGCAGACCGGTCGCTCGGTCACGATCAAGGGCGACGACGGAAAGATCCTCCGTTTCACCCAGTCCGAGGCCGACGCGCGCGGCCTGCAGATCCTGGTGGACGGTAAACCCGTGCGCGTCTCCAACCTGAACCCGGGCGACCGGCTCGACGCGACCGTCGTGACGACCGGCACGCCCGAGATCCTCACCGCGCAGGCGCTGGACGAGTCGCTCGCCGCGGCCGGTGAGGCGGCCGAGAACGGCGCGACGCCGGCCGCGACCGAGCCGGTCCCGGCTCCCGCGCCGGCGGCCAGCGAGCCTGCGGCCGATGCCGACGCCGTCACCGATGCCGAAGATTCGTCAGCGGGTGCGGCCAGCCTCTGGATGCTCGTGCTCCTCTTCGTGATCGTCGCGCTCTTCGTGTACTTCGGGCTGCGCGGCCCGCGCCGCAACAAGCCGCTGCCGAAACCTGAAACGCGGACCTGATCCGCGGCCCTTCGCGCCGTCGGACGCGGTTCCGCCGGCGCGAAGGGTGCCCCCGGGGCGCGGGAGCCATTGCGTCCGGCTCATGGCGAGCTATACGATGCCTTTGGCCATCCGGCCCGAGGAATCGCCGTGAGCCAGAAGCCCGCCCGCCACGCGTCCATCCCGCATCGCGGCCCGCTCGGCCAGCGCGCCGCGCTCGCACGGGATTCAAAAGCCTTCCCGCGCATGAAGAGCGAGGCCGTGCCGCGCAGCGGCTGGGTCCGCGAGATCCGCACCGCGCTCGGGCTCTCGCAATCGCAGCTCGCGGCGCGCGCCGGCGTTTCGCGCGCGACGGTGCAGCAGATGGAGCGCGCGGAAGCGGAACGGCGCATCACCGTCTCGAGCCTCGATCGACTCGCCGCCGCGATGGACTGCCAGGTCGCGATCGCGATCCTGCCGAAGAACGGGACGCTCGAGGACGTGCGGCGCCGCCAGGCGCTCGCGAAGGCCGAGGTGATCCTCCACGAGAAGGTGAAGGACAACAAGCGCCCGCCGAAGCCCGCCGACCTCGAGCGGCGCAAGCAGCAGATCGTCGCGCGGCTCCTGCGCGGCAGCCGGCGGAGGCTCTGGAAGCCCATCTAAAGGGGACAGCCACCTTTAAAGGTGGCAGGCACCTTTGGCCGCCTTTGGCCGCGCCTCCGCCGTCCGACACGGATGGGCGCGATGTCCTATAGCGGCCTTCGCCTCCCGGGCGCAATCGTAAGTGCCCCACTGTCCGGGACGGGCAACGATCCGCGATGCGACCGCTACAGGAAACGCTGCTCCACGCCGTCGTTTTCAGCCCGCTCTTGCTCGGCGCTTACTGGCTGTTCGCGGACCATGGGGCCTCGCCCGAGCGCATCGTGATCGGCGGGGCGGAGGTGCAGGCCATCCGCAACCACTTCCGCGAGATCTGGAGCCGCTACCCGACCGAGGCGGAGCTCGACCGGCTGGTCCGATCGGTCGCGGAGAACGAGATCCTCGCCCGCGAGGGCGAGACGCTCGGCATCAGCCTCGACGGGCCGGACCCCGCGGAGCGCGTACGGCAGAAATACGAGGCGCTTGCGGAGGCGCGCCTGGCGATGCGCGCGCCCACCGACGAGGAGCTCAGGGCCTGGCTGCAGATGCACGCCGCGGACTACGCAAGCCCGCCGACCGTGACCTACTCGCAAATCCTGCTCGTGGCCGCCGGCACGACCGGCGACGCGGAACGCCGTGCCCGGCGCGCGCAGATCCGGCTCAACTACGGCGCGCGGCCCTCGCGCGTCGGCCTCGAGTCGCCGCTGCCCGCCAAGGAGTTGCGTGCGGGGCTCGACGACGTCGCACGCGAGTACGGCGCGCCGTTCGCGGATGCGCTGTCGCGGCTGCCACAGGGCGTCTGGCAGGGACCGGTGTTGTCGCGCCATGGCGCGCACCTCGTGCGCGTCGAGTCGCTCGCGCCGGGCGAGGTGCCGCCGCTCGAGGAAGTGCGGGATGTCGTGAGGCGCGACTACGAGCGGGCAAGGCGC
>DASSUY010000229.1:0-4632 GCA_035706525.1 Steroidobacteraceae bacterium | reverse complement strand
GCTCGCGCGGGACGTCCTCGAGGCGGAGGACCTCGGGACCGCCGTGCTCGTGGATGCGGATCGCGCGGGGCATGTTGCTACTATTCACGAATCACGAGGGAGGCTCAAATGAACCGGATTTCCGCCACCGTCGCCGCCGTGCTCGCGGCCTGCGCCGCTGCCGGCCAGGGCAAGCCCCCGGAGCTGACGGACGCCGAGCGCGGGATCGCTCAGCTCGCGATCGAGACGCTCGCGGCGGACCTCAAGATTCCCGCCGACGGGATCCTCGTCGACACCGTGAGGGCCGTCGACTGGCGCGACAGCAGCCTCGGCTGCCCGAAGCCCGGCATGGCCTACCTCGACGTGATCACGCCCGGGCACAAGGTCACGCTGCGCGCAAACGGGCGGGTTTATGTCGTGCACGAGGCGAAGAACCAGGCCTTCGTCTGCCACGCGACGAAGGCGCTCGGCGGCATCACGCCGGAGCACCAGCTCACCTTCGCGAAGCCGCTCGTGGAGGCGCGGGACGACCTCGCGCGCCGGCTCGGCGTGCCGGCGAAGGACATCCGCTTCCTCGGCAGCGAGGGCCACACCTGGAAGGACGCCTCGCTCGACTGCCCGGAGCCGGGGCAGATGTACGCGCAGGTGCAGACGCGGGGCTGGAAGCTGACCTTCGGCCACGACGGCCGCACCTACACCTACCACACGGACCTCGCGCGCACGATCCCCTGCCCGCCCATCGCCTCCGAGTGAGCGCGCCCTGAAAGGAAAGGGCCGCCCGGTTTCCCGGGCGGCCCTTCGATCGAGGCCTAACGGCCGCGGATCAGGGACAGGCGATGAGGTCGCAGAATCCGAATCCCGCGTCGTTCTCGACGTGGATCGTCGTGACGTCCTGGATGCCCGTCGCATCGCTGTGCGAGACGTCGCCGACGAACTTCGCCGCCGGCCCGCTGAACAGCCCGCCCCAGTCGACGTGCACGGAGCCGGTCACGCCGATCTCCGCCTCGTTCGTCGAGGGCGTCACCAGCATCGTGCCGGTGTCCGGACCCACTTCCCAGTTGAAGTAGATGCCGGTCGCCGGCGCGCCGCCCGAGGTGTCGGACCCGTGCACGATCGCCACGTACGGGTCGTCGATGGCCGGGTCGTTCTTCGGCGCCAGGATCTTCACGCGCTCGTTGGAAGTCGCCGTCGCGCTGAAGCCCACCTGCTCGCAGAAGAAGTCCGGGCAATAGAAGACATAGAGGTCCATGTCGTGGTCCGGAGCGTCGTTGTACGCGTCGAACAGCGCGAACTCGAGCGAAGTCGCGCCCGCCGCCGGCTCGAAGAGGTCCACCAGCACCTCGTCCGGCCCGTCCAGGAACCCGAACGAGTTCCCCGGATCGTCCTGGACCTGGAACGCGGCCAGGAAAGGCGCGACGAAGCCGTGCGGATCGGCCGAGTAGCTGCCGTTGTAGCCGAAGGACACGTCGAAGTCCGTGCTGCCGGTATCGCCGGTGGCGTCGATCTGCTTCGGCGCGACCACCGCGGAGCCGCGGACGACGACCTGGCTGCGCGCCACGTGGCCGCGCTGGTCCTTCCAGGTGAGCCAGCCGAAGCGCCACTCGCCCGGGGGAGCGGTGCGGTTGGTGATCGTCACCGTGTACGACTTGGTCTCACCGGGCTTCAGGTTCAGCTTCTTCGGCTTGATGTCGAGCTTGTACCCGCCCGGGTTCTTGAAGTTGACCTTGTACACGCTCGGCTTGCTGCCGACGTTCGTCACGTAGCGCGTGACCGTCTGCACGCCGGGGAGCGCCCCGATGCCGATGTTCGGCAGGTTGAGGTCCGAGGGATCCAGCGAGTAGCCGAAGCTCTCGAGGACTCCGCAGTCGCCCGACGAAACGAGCGGCGTGTCCGTGCCGCAGCTCGCCGCCAGGTAGTCGAGCGTCCCGGCGTCGTAGACGATGCCCGGGTCGATCGTCTTGTTCGCGTTCGCATGGCCGCTGCCGTAGTCGAACGGATCGGCCGGCGTCGCGCCGTCCTCCTTGACGACGTTCTGGCGCGCGGTCGTCATGATCGCGGACTTCACCGCGGCCGGCGACCAGTCGGGATGCGCTTCCAGGATCAGCGCCGCGAGGCCCGCGATGTGCGGCGTCGACATCGAGGTGCCCGACAGGTACTGGAAGTACCCGCCGAAGGACCCGTCGTTCGGCTCCGGCGTCGCGCCCGCGAGTATGTTCACGCCGGGGGCCGTGATGTCAGGTTTCACCCAGTCGGAAACGTTCGGATAGGGCCCGCGCGACGAGAAGTCCGCCATCACGTTGCCCTTCATCTTCTCCTTCAGGAAGTTGGCCGCATTCAGCGTCACGTTGACGGTCGCGCCGCCCGTGATCGCCGCCTGGATCGCGAGGCCCGGGGCGTTGTCGATCATCACCGCCGGGATGCTGAGGGAGCCGGCGTTCGCCGTGCCGCCCATGACCGTCTTCGGGTTCGCGTTCGTGTACATCAACACGCCGATCGCGCCCGCGGCGGCGGCATTCGCGAGCTTCACCGAGAAGTCGCAGTTGCCGCGCGCGAGCAGCGCGATCTTGCCGGCGACCGCGCCGGGGTTCGTCAGCGCGACGCAGGCTTCGACCGGTTCACCGAGCGCAAGGTCGCTCGTGATCGGGCCGGTCTCCTGCAGGGACTTGGAGATCGCGCTCTCGAGCGCGCCGTAGTTGCCCGCGACCGAGGCCGGGGAATTGACCTTCGCCGCCAGCGTGAAGAGCGGGCCGGAGAGGGTCGAGGCGGCGACCGTGGTCACCCAGGGCTCGCCCGCGGCCGTCGTCTCGGGGCCCGGGCCTTCGTTGCCCGCCGAGCGGGACACGAAGATGCCGGCGTCCGTCGCCAGCAGGAACGCGAAGTCCTGCGGGTCGACGTAGCTGAAGGCCGTGCCGACGGAGAACGTCAGGATGTCGACGCCGTCGAGGATCGCCTGCTCCGTGGCCGCGGCGCTGTCGGAGAACGGGCAGCTCGCCGAGGGCGCGCCCGGCGCCTGCCAGCAGACCTTGTAGACCGCGATGCGCGCCCGCGGCGCGATGCCGCTGATCACCGAGACCGGCTTGCCCGCGAGCACGGCCGTGACGTTCTCGTTGCCCGCCGCGGTGGTCGCGGTGTGCGTGCCGTGGCCGTCGGAGTCGCGCGGCGATAGGAATTCTTCCGGCACGACGTTGCCGGCGCCGAAGCCGTCGATGTAGTAGCGCGCGCCGATCAGCTTGTTGTTGCAGTCGGTCGCGGCGAAGCCCTCGCCCGCCTCGCAGGCGCCCGCCCAGCCGGCCGGCGGCGGGCCGTAGCCCGTCGGGTCGAGGCTCGGGTGCTCCTGCACGATGCCGGAGTCGAGCACGCCGATGATGACGTCCTCGCCCCGGAGGCCGTGCTTCGCGCGCAGGCCCTTCTTCTTGTCGAGGATGCCCATGAAGCGCGGGGAGTTGTCCGTGTCGAGCGCGAAGTGCTGGTCTTCCCAGACGCGCAGGACCGCCTTGTCGCTGCGGAGCTTGTCCGCCTGCCATCCCGTCATGCGGGCGGCGAAGCCGTTGAAGACGTGGCGGTAGCTGTAGATCTTGCCGCTGGCGGCGCCGACGCGCGCGAGCAGCCTGTCCTGCTCCTGGCCCAGGCGCGCCGCGTAGGACTGCGCCTCGGGCGTGCGCGCGTTGTACTGCTCGCCCTTGCCGGCGGCGGACTTGCGGAAACCGGGGACGCCGCCCTGGTAGCGGATCGCGGGATCGGCCGCCATCTGCACGATGTAGGTCTTGACCTCGTTGCGCGCGGCGATTTCAGAAGCCTTGAAGCGGAGCTTCGCGGCGACTTCCGCGCTCGGCGGCTTCTTGAACTGGGGCCTGTCGGCTGCAGCGGCGGGACCGCCGGCCACCATCGTCGCCGCGACCGCGGCGAGCAGAACCAGGAATGAACGCATCGCTAAGCTCCCCTTTGTCTTTTACGGGGGGCTACGAAAAAGGCTCAAACACCGAAGAAAAGCGCGCTTCCTGCTCGCGAGCGAGTGATGGATACGGCTCCCTGCGTTGTGCTTCTACCGTTTCCGCTGATCCCCGCCGTGTTGTTTACAAGAGAAAACCGTCGTTTACAACCCATGACGGGGTGCATTACGTTCAATCGGGCGAAAAAAACTTTCAGCGCAATGGGTGCGCTGCAAAAGCGAGCTCGGCCACCGGCCGGCCGCCGATCAGGTGCTCCTGCACGATTCGATCGATGTTTTCCGGCGTCGCGTGGCGATACCAGGTGCCTTCGGGATAGACGAGGAGGATCGGGCCCTCGCGGCAGATGCGCAGGCAATCGACTTTCGTGCGCAGGACGCCGCCGACGGATCCGGAGAGGCCGGCTTCGCGCAGACGCTTCTTGAGGTGTCGCCACGACGCCTCGGCCTCCTCCTTCGGCGCGCAGTCGCCGTGCGTGCAGAGGAAGACGTGGCGCGTCGAGCCCGCGAGCCCGATCTTCTCGAGCGCGGCCTCGACCGTCGGCGACTTCGGCTTGTCCGATTCCGGATTCAAATCGCCGCCTCGTCCATCTCGCTCGTGCGGATGCGGACGACGCGCTCGATCGGCGTGACGAAGATCTTGCCGTCGCCGACCTTGCCGGTCTTCGCGGCGTTGATGATCGCCTCCGTCACCTGGTCGACGAGGT
>DASSUY010000228.1:0-10648 GCA_035706525.1 Steroidobacteraceae bacterium | reverse complement strand
CCATTCCTCGAAGTAGACGCGCGGCCGGCGCGGCAGGCGCGAAGCGGCCTCGCGCGTCGCGGCGACGCCGGCTTCCAGCCGGCCGGCGAGCGCCTCCGCCTTCTGCGCGCAGCCCACCATGCCGCCCAGCATCCGGATCATGCGCAGGATCTCCGCGACGCTCCGGTGGTTGAACAGGTGCACCTCGATGCCCTCGCGCGCGAGGTCCGCCGCGATTCCCGCCTGCAGGTCGGAGAAGCCGAGCACGAGGTCCGGGCGGAGCGCCACGATGCGGCCGGTCTTCGCGCTCGTGAACGCGGAGACCTTCGGCTTCTCGCGGCGCGCGCGGGGCGGGCGCACGGTGAAGCCGGAGATGCCGACGATGCGCGCCTCCTCGCCGAGGAGGTACAGCGTCTCGGTCGTCTCCTCGGTCAGGCAGACGATGCGCTCCGGATAGCCGCGCCGCATCGCCGCACTCTAGCAGGCGTCCCCGCCGGTTTGCGGGCGCGGTTTCCCTGTGCCACGCTCGCGCGATGGTCCCGTTGACGCAGCTGCGGGAGCGCGCCGAAAGGCTCCTGTTCGACCGCCACGACCTGCCGGTCAAGCCGGCGAACTGGCTGCTCGACCTGCTGCGATACCCCTATGCCATCCTCCGCGACCTGCTCGCCGGCGAGCTGAACCTGCGGGCGATGGGGCTCGTCTACACGACGCTGCTCTCGCTCGTGCCGCTCGCAGCCTTCGCGTTCGCCGTGCTGAAGGGGCTCGGCGTCCACCGCGACCTCGAGCCGCTGATCTACGAGTTCCTGAAGCCGGTCGGGGAGCGCGCGGCGGAGTTGACCGCGCAGTTCATGCATTTCGTGGACAACGTGCGCGGCGACCTCCTCGGCTCGGTCGGCCTCGCCTTCCTGCTCTACACGGTGGTCGCGACCATCCAGAAGCTCGAGGAAGCGTTCAACTTCGCCTGGCACGTGGAGCGACCGCGCTCGGTCATGCGCCGCGTCAGCGAGTACCTGAGCCTCATGGTCGTCGGGCCGGTGTTCATCGTGGTCGTGTTCAGCATGTTCAGCGCGGTCTCGGGCCGCTCGATGCTCTGGCTCGCCCGGCACGAGCCGCTCGGCACGATCGCCCGCGGCATCGGGTTCATCGGCCCCTACCTGTTCGTGACCGGCGTGTTCACGTTCCTCTACTCCTTCATCCCGAACACGCGGGTGCGGTTCCGCGCGGCACTCATCGGCGGCGTCACGGCCGGGCTGCTGTGGGCGGCGGGCGGCGCGCTGTTCACGCGGATCGTCGCGGCCTCGACGAACATGGTCGCGATCTACGCGGGCTTCGCGATCTTCCTGGCTACGCTGATCTGGATCTACCTGTCGTGGCTGATCCTCCTGATCGGCGCGCAGCTCTCCTTCTACGTGCAGAACCCGCGCTACCTGCGGGTCGGCCAGGGCCCCGTGCGGCTGACCAGCGCGCTGCGCGAGCGCATCGCGTTCACGGTCATGCTCCTCATCGCCCGGAAGTTCATCGCCGGCGAACCGCCCTGGGAGCAGCGCGCGCTCGCGGAGGACCTCGAAGTCCCGGGCTCCGCGCTCGCGAGCGTCGTCCGCTCGCTCGAGCGCGCCGGCCTCGTCACCCTGACGGAGGAGGAGGAGCTCATCCCCGCGCGCGACCTCGAGGGCATCGCGCTCACGGACATCCTCCACGCGGTGCGCGACGAGCGCCAGTACGAGACCTGGCTGCTGTGGCGGGCGCGCACGGAGCCGGCCGCCGACGAGGTCGTGAACTCGGTCGAGGCGGGCATGCGGGAGCGCATCGGCGGTGCGACGCTGCGCGAGCTGGCCTCCAGGCCGCCGGTGACCTGAGCAGCCGCCGGCTCAGTCGCCCGCGATCGTCATCTCGTCGATCAGCATCGACCCGCAGTGGATCGCGCCGCGCCGGTCGACGTCGTCGCCGAGCGCGACGATGCCGAGGTACATCCGGCGGAGGTTCCCGGCGACGGTGATCTCGTGGACCGGCCGGGCGATCTCGCCGTTCTCGACCCAGAACCCGGACGCCCCGCGCGAGTAGTCGCCGGTCACCGGGTTGACGCCCTGCCCCATCATCTCGGTGACGAGCAGGCCCGTGCCGAGCTTCCGGAGCAGCGTCTTCGGGTCGAGCATGTGGCCCTGGACCACGAGGTTGTGCACGCCGCCCGCGTTCCCCGTCGTCTCGAGGCCGAGCTTGCGCGCCGAGTACGAGTCGAGCAGGTAGCCGTCGAGCACGCCGTTCACGACGAGCTCGCGCTCGCGCGTCGCGACGCCCTCGCCGTCGAAGGGCGCGGAACCCAGCGCGCCGCGCAGGTGCGGGCGCTCGACCAGCGAGATCGCCTCGGGAAAGACCTGCTCGCCCTTCGCGTCCAGCAGGAAGCTGCTGCGGCGGTATTGCGCGCCGCCGCCGATCGCGCCGGTGAAGTGGCCCACGAGACCGCGCGCGAGCTCCGGCGCGAACAGCACGGGCGCCTTGCGGGTCGGGAGCTTCTCGGCGCCGAGGCGCCTCACGGCCTTCTCCGCGGCCTTCCGGCCGACTTCCTCGGCGTCCTCGAGCGCGCGCCAGTCGCGCGCGGCCGTGTACCAGTAGTCGCGCTGCATGTCGGCGTCCGACTGGCCGACGACGACGCAGCTGACGCTGTGCGACGTGGAGGGATAGCCGCCGACGAACCCGTGGCTGTTGCCGAACACGCGCAACTTCCGGTGGGTCGAGACGGAGGCGCCCTCGGAATTGCGGATGCGCGCGTCGAACGCGAGGGCCGCGGCCTCGCAGCGCCTCGCGAGCTCGATCGCGTCCGGCGCCTCGAGCGGCCAGGGATGGCTGAGGTCGAGGTCGGGCAGGCGCTCCGCCATACGGTCGGCGTCGGGCAGGCCCGCGAACTCGTCGTCCGCCGTGAAGCTCGCGATGGAAAGCGCCTTGGCCACCGTCTCCTCGATGGCGGCGGGCGTCAGGTTGGCCGTGCTCGCCGAGCCCTTGCGGTGGCCCGAGTACACGGTGACGCCGAGGCTCCGGTCGCGCTGGTATTCGAGCGTCTCGACCTCACCGAGGCGCACGGTGACCGAGAGCCCCGTCGACAGGCCGACGCCGGCCTCGGCCGCCGTCGCCCCGCCCGCTTTCGCGAGCTCGAGCGCGCGCGCGACGAGCGATTCGAGGGCCTGCTGGTCGTGTTGGGCGAGGTCCGGCATGGGCCCGGGGATTGTACCGGGGGGCGCCGGGGCGGCAATGCCCTGCGTGCTAGCATCGCCGCATGCGCCGCCGCGAGCTGCCCGGCGGCATCCCGCCGCCCACCAAGACCGAGCTGAAGCGCCAGGCCCGGGCCGTGCAGGACCTGGCCGACCGCCTGGTCGACGCCCCCGACGGGGTCGTCGAGGGCCTCGGCCTCCCGGAGAAGCTCGCGGACGCCATCGCCCTCGCCCGCCGCATCGGGGGCGGCGGCGCGCTCGTCCGTCAGCGCCAGTTCGTCGCCAAGCTGATGCGGGGCCTCGACCTCGAGCCCGTCCGCGCGGCGCTCGACGCCGCGACCGTCGACGCCCGGCTCGAGGCCGCGAAATTCAAGCGCGCGGAGCGCTGGCGCGACCGCCTGCTGGACGGCGGCGAGGAGGCGCTCGCGGAATTCACGGCGGCCTTCGGTGCGGATCGCGCGCAACTCGAGGCGCTGGTGCGGGCGGCCGCGGGCGAGCGGCGGACCGGCCGGCCCGCGGGCGCCGGGCGCCGGCTGTTCCGGGAGGTCAGCGAGCGCCTGGCGGTTCCGGACTAGGCCGCGCGCGGTCAATACTCGTCGGGCAAGTCCTTGCCGCCGTCCACCTGCTCGATCGTGAGGATCGAGGGCGGCCGCGCCGCCTGCAGCCGCGCCGCGACCTGCTCCGCCTGGCGCAGCGTGCGCAGGACGTTGCCCCGCGAAAGCTTCGCGAGGTCCTCGTCGCTCCATCCCCGGCGGATCAGCTCGGCGAAGAGCGCCGGGTAGCTCGCGACGTCCTCGAGCCCCTCCGCCATCCAGTCCGGCTGGCCGAAGAAATCCGCGCCGATGCCTACGTGGTCGATGCCCGCGACGTCGCGCACGTGCTCGACGTGGTCCGCGACGTCGCTGAGCGTCGCGCGCGGCTCCGGATGCCGCGCGGTGTACGCATCGAGCTTCTCGTCGTAGTCGGTGTCGACGAGCTTCGCGCCCGTCTCGCGCTCGAAGGCCTCCTGCCAGCGCGCGTGCGCTTCTCCCTGGACGCTGAACTGCGAGATGAAGTCGACCATGACGACCCCGCCGTTGTCGCGCATGCGCGCGAGCACGGCGTCGGGGACATTGCGCGGGCTCGGCGTCACGGCGAGCGCGCTCGAATGCGAGAAGATCACCGGCGCCTCGCTGGCGTCGAGGGCGTCGTTCATCGTGTCCGCGGACACGTGCGAGATGTCCACCAGCATCCCCAGGCGATTCATCTCGCGCACGACCTCGACGCCGAACTTCGAGAGTCCCCCGTGCCGCGGCGGCTCGGTCGCGGAATCCGCCCAGTCGTTGCGGTTGAAATGCGTCAGGGTCATGTAGCGCACGCCGAGCCGGTAGAAGTCGCGCAAGGCGCCCAGAGAGTTCTCGATCGCGTGCCCGCCCTCCATCCCGAGCAGCGAGGCGATCTTCCCGGAGGCGTTCGCGCGCTCGATGTCGTCGGCCGTGAGCGCGAGCGCGAGGTCCTCGGGATAGCGCTCGATCATGCGCAGCGCGATGTCGATCTGCTCGAGCTGGATGCGGGCGAACCCCTTCCGCCCGACCTCCGGCGAGCTCGGGATGTACACGGACCAGAACTGGCCGCCGACGCCGCCGGCGCGCAGCCGCGGAATGTCCGTGTCGCCGGCGGTCCGCTGCCGGAGGTCGTAGGCCACGACGTCGCGCGGCGGCTTGCCCTTCTCGCGGATGACTTCCGGCAGGTCGTTGTGGCCGTCGATCAGCGGGTGGCGCGCCAGGAGCTCGCGCGCATGCTGGAGCGCCGCATCTTCGGCCCGGGCGGGGGCTGCAAAGAAGGCCGCGAACGCGGCCAGCATCGCGAGCGGGCCGAGGACATGTCGGCGCCAATCCGCCGCGCAATGGGGTCGGTGCATCGGTCTCTCCTGTCTTGTAGGACGGTTGTCGCCTCGCGGAGACAGCGCCCACCTTGTTGCCTGCGCCAGGCGCGTTAGCCTGACCGCGTTGCCCAGCGTATCAAGCATCCCCTGATCTTCGGGCATCCCCCCTGCGTCGCACCACTCCCTGTCGGCGCAGGGGTCGTTTATTTCCGGCACCCGGAAATCGAAATCTTCGACGGGCCAATGACTTAGCGTAGCCTCACTGCGGGTCGCCGCGGGGCTCCGTGCTAGAATTCCGCGATGAAACCGCTCGTCGGCCTCATCATGGGCTCGAGTTCCGACTGGGAAACCATGCGCCACGCGGCGGACACGCTCACCTCGCTCGGCGTGCCCTTCGAGAGCCGCGTCGTCTCCGCCCACCGCACGCCCGACCTCCTGTTCGAATACGCCGAAGGCGCCGCCGGGCGGGGCATCGGCGTGATCATCGCGGGCGCGGGCGGCGCGGCCCACCTGCCGGGCATGACGGCCGCGAAGACGCTGCTGCCGGTGATCGGCGTGCCGATCCAGTCGAAATCCATGAATGGCCTCGACTCGCTGCTTTCGATCGCGCAGATGCCGGCCGGCGTCCCGGTCGCGACGGTCGCGATCGGCGAAGCCGGCGCGCGAAACGCGGCCCTGCTCGCGACCGCGATCCTCGCCGCCAGCCACTCGCCGCTGCGCGACGCGCTGGCGGCATTCCGCGATCGCCAGACCGCGGAAGTCCTGGCGAAACCCGACCCCTCCGCCGCCTGAGGCCGGGCATGCGCATCGGCATCGTCGGCGCCGGGCAGCTCGGCCGGATGATGGCCCTCGCCGGCATCCCGCTCGGGCTCGAGTTCACGATGTACGACCGCTCGGCGGACGTCCCGGGCGCCGCCGTCGCGGACGTCGTCACCGGCCGCTTCGACGACTTGCGCGCCCTCGCCCGCTTCGCGCGCGGCGTGGACGTCGTCACCTTCGACTGGGAGAACGTGCCGGCCGCCTCGGTGCGCGCGATCGCGCGCATCCGCCCGGTGTGGCCTCCGCCGCGCGCGCTCGAAGCGGCGCAGGACCGCCTTTCCGAAAAGCGCCTGTTCACGAAGCTCGGCATCCCGGTCGCGCCCTACGCCGCCGTCGACTCGCGCGAGGGCCTCGAGCGCGCGATCGCCGCGATCGGACTGCCCGGCATCCTGAAGACGCGGCGGCTCGGCTACGACGGCAAGGGCCAGGCACGCATCCGTCGCGCCCGCGATGCCGGCGATGCCTTCGAGCTGCTCGGCGGACAGCCGCTCGTCTACGAGCGCTTCGTCGACTTCACGCGCGAGGTCTCGCTGGTGGCGGCCCGCGGCCGCGACGGGGACGTCGCCTGCTACCCGCTCGCGGAAAACGAGCACGCAGGCGGCATCCTGAGCGTGACGCGCGCGCCGTTCGTCGATGCGCGCCTGCAGCGCGCGGCCGAGCGCAACCACCGCCGCCTGTTCCGCGCGCTCGGCTACGTCGGCGTGCTCTGCGTCGAGTATTTCGTCGAGCGCGGCCGGCTCGTCGCCAACGAGATGGCGCCGCGCGTGCACAACTCGGGCCACTGGTCCATCGAGGGCGCCGAGACGAGCCAGTTCGAGAACCACGTGCGCGCGGTCGCGGGCCTGCCGCTCGGCAGCACGGCGCTCCGCGGACATGCGGCCATGGTCAACGTCATCGGCCGCAAGCCCGGCGCGGCGGGCCTGCTCCGCCTGCCGGGACTGCACTGGCACGACTACGGCAAGGCGCCGCGGCCCGGCCGGAAGCTCGGCCATGTGACGTTCGTCACGGCCAGCCGGGGCCGCCGCGACCGCGTCGCGCGCCAATTGCGACGCCGGCTGAAGTCCCTGACCTGACCGGCAGTTGCGCCGTGATAACCTTGTAGGCCCGCATGTACCTGGAACACTTCAAGCTGAACGAGCTGCCGTTCCGGCTGAGCCCGGACCCGGCGTTCCTGTACCTGTCGAAGCACCATGCGCGCGCCAAGGCGTACATGGAGTCGACGATCTGGTTCACGGACGGCTTCGTCGTGATCACCGGCGAGATCGGGTCGGGAAAGACGACGCTGCTCGAGACCTTCCTGCGCGAGCTGGAGAAGGACGTCGTCGTCGCCCAGGTCGCGCAGACCCAGGTCTCGCCGATCGAGTTCCTGCAGGCCGTGCTGGTCCAGTTCGGCTTCTCGCCGTTCAAGATGCGCAAGGCCGAGCTGATCGCGACGCTCAACCAGTTCCTGGTCGAGCAGTACGCGCAGGGCCGCAAGGTCATGCTGATCGTGGACGAGGCGCAGAACCTCTCGAACCGCGTGCTCGAGGAGATCCGCCTCCTGTCCGGCGTCGAGACGACGAAGGAGAAGGTCCTCCGGATCATCCTCGCGGGCCAGCCGGAGCTGAACGAGAAGCTCGACTCGCCGGAGCTCGTCCAGCTCGTGCAGCGCATCCGCCTGCGATTCCACCTGACGGCGCTGACGCCCGAGGAGACGGAGGCCTACATCCTGCACCGGCTGGAGGTCGCGGGCGCCCACGGACGCCAGCTCTTCGTGCCGGAGACGCTGCCCGTCATCTACCGCTACACCGGCGGCGTGCCGAGGCTCATCAACACGCTCTGCGACACCGCGCTCATGGTCGCCTTCGCCGGAGGCCAGCCGGAAGTCGGCATGGGCGAGCTGAAGGCCGCCATCGACGAGCTGCAGTGGGTCGAGTTCGCCGCCCGCACGAACCGGATGAAGGCGGTCATCGGCGGCCCCGCGCCGGTCGCCCGCGCGGTGTCCGGCGACGAGGTGCTCGCGCGCATCATCGTCGCGCACGGCGGCGAGCACGTCGAGGAGCGGCCGCTGCGCATCGGCCGGGTGCTGATCGGCCGCACCGTCGACAACGACGTGCAGATCGAGAGCAAGTATGTCAGCCGCCACCACTGCCAGATCACGACCACGGCCGACGGCAGCATCCTCGAGGACCTCAACAGCACGAACGGCGTGTACGTGAAGCACAAGCGCGTGCGCCGGCATCACCTGAACGACGGCGACGTCGTCGTCATCGGCAAGCACGAGATCATGTACCTCGACGAGCGTCTCGCGCGGGCGCGCGGCTCGGCGCAGGAGGCGACCGGCGGGCACCAGGCGCTGGGGGACGGCGCCGGCGTCGACGATCCGCCCGACGACGACGAGACGCGCGAAGCGGGCGCCGGCCCCGCGGCCGGGACCGCCTGAGCGGGCGCCCCGCTACTCTTCCGCCCCGAACTCCCCGCCGTAGTGGCGCTTCTGGATCCGGTAGTCGCGGCGCCGGAGCGCCAGCACGAGGCCGCCCACGATCGCGACGATCCCGAACAGCGCGAGCACGCCCGACCAGTCGGCGACGCGCCACGCGAAGGAAGCGGCGACCGACGCGAAGCCGATCGCGATGTAGAGGTAGGGCAGCGACTCGTAGATGGGCCGCGCCACGCGCATCAGGCGGTGCCCCCCACGGTGAGCGCGTCCACCTTGAGCGTCGGCTGGCCGACGCCCACCGGCACCGTCTGGCCGTCCTTGCCGCAGCTGCCGATGCCCTCGTCCAGCATGAGGTCGTTGCCGACCTTGCTGACGCGCGTCAGCACGTCCGGGCCGTTGCCGACGAGCGTCGCGCCCTTCACGGGCGCGGTGACCCTGCCGTCCTCGATCAGGTAGGCCTCGCTCGCCGAGAACACGAACTTCCCGGAGGTGATGTCGACCTGCCCGCCGCCGAAGTTCACGGCGTAGAGGCCGCGCTTCACCGAGCGGATGATCTCCTCGGGCTCGTGCGGCCCGGCGAGCATGTAGGTGTTCGTCATGCGCGGCATCGTCGTGTGCGCGAAGGACTCGCGGCGCCCGTTGCCCGTCGGCTTCACGCCCATGAGCCGCGCGTTCAGCTTGTCCTGCAGGTAGCCCTTCAGCACGCCGTTCTCGATGAGCGTCGTGCAGGCGGTCGGCGTGCCCTCGTCGTCGATGTTGAGCGAGCCGCGGCGTCCCGCGAGCGTCCCGTCGTCCACGACGGTGCAGAGGTCCGAGGCGACCTTCTGGCCGATGCGCCCCGTGAAAGCGGAGGTCCCGCGGCGGTTGAAGTCCCCCTCGAGGCCGTGGCCGATGGCCTCGTGCAGCAGCACGCCGGGCCAGCCGGGCCCGAGGACGACGGGCATCGTGCCCGCGGGCGCGGGCACCGACTCGAGGTTCACGGTCGCCTGGCGCACGGCCTCGCGCGCGAGCCGGAGCGGCCGTTCGTCCTTCACGAACTCCTCCAGCGAGTAGCGTCCGCCGGTGCCGGCATAGCCCTGCTCGCGGCGCCCGTCCTGCTCGACGATGACCGAGACGTTCATGCGCACGAGCGGGCGGACGTCGGCAGCGAGAGTGCCGTCGCTCGCGGCGACGAGCACGATCTCGTGCACGGCGGCGAGCGTCGCGACGACCTGCTTCACCCGCGGGTCGAGCGCCCGGGCGCGGCGGTCGAGGTCCTGCAGCAGCGCGACCTTGTCGGCATCGGCGAGCGTCGCGATGGGATCCGCGGGCGGATAGAGCCGGTGCGCCGCGGTCGCGTGCCAGGCCTGGAGGCGGCCCTTGCCGCCTTCGCGCGCGATCGCGCGCGCGGCGCGCGCCGCCTCGAGCAGCGCCGCGGGAACGACCTCGTCGGAATACGCGAAGCCCGTGCGCTCCCCGGCCATCGCGCGGACGCCGACGCCCTGTTCGATGCCGTGGCTGCCCTCCTTGACGATCCCGTCCTCGAGCGCCCAGTGCTCCTCGCGCGAAAGCTGGAAGTAGAGGTCGCCTGCGTCGACGCTCGCGCCGAGCAGCGAGCCGAGCGCCTGCTCGAGTCGCCGGTCGTCGAGGCCGGAAGGCGCGAGGATGCGCTCCCGCGCGCAGGCGAGCGCGTCGGCGCTCACGCGAGCACCCGGTGCGCGAGCGCGGGGAAGCTCGCGCGGGTTTCCCGCTGCCCGTCCTTGTCGAGGGCCGCGGTGACCACGCCGCTGCCGCGCGGCTGCCGGGCCAGCACCCGGCCCCAGTGGTCCACGACCATCGAGTCGCCGTAGGTCTCGCGGTTGCTGTCGTGCACGCCGCTCTGCGCGGCCGCGACGACGAAGCCGAGGTTCTCGATGGCCCGCGCCCGCAGCAGGGTTTCCCAGTGCGCGCGGCCGGTCGGGCTCGTGAAGGCGGATGGCACGCTGAAAATCTCGGCTCCCTCCGAAACGAGGCGGCGGTAGAGCTCGGGGAAGCGCAGATCGTAGCACACGCTGAGCCCCAGCCGGCCGGCGGGCGTGTCCACGACGACGGGCTCGGATCCCGGGCGCGCATTCGCGGATTCGCGGTAGCCCTCGCGGCCGCCCGGCAGGTCCACGTCGAAGAGGTGGATCTTGTCGTAGCGCGCCGCGCGACGTCCGGCGTCGTCGTAGACGACGCAGGCATTCGCGGGCCGCGGGTCGCCGTGGACCGCGATCGGCTGCGTGCCCGCCACGACCCACAACCTGAGTTCGCGCGCGAGCGCGGACACGGCGGACTGCGCCGGGCCGTCGCCGTCGCGCTCGACCACCGCGCGCCGCTCCGCTTCGTTCCGGCCCATGAAGGAAA
>DASSUY010000227.1:0-4236 GCA_035706525.1 Steroidobacteraceae bacterium | reverse complement strand
TACGGCGCAATCGACGAGCTCGTCGTCGGCGACCCGCGATTGCTCGCGACGGACTTGGGTCCCGTCATCGACTTGGACGCGCATCGCGCGTTGACGGCCTACGTCGACGAGCACGAGCGCAGCGTGTCGCATCGGTACGCGCTCGGCGCGGCACACGAGCACGGGCTGTTCGTCGCGCCGACCGTCATCGAGCTCGAGCGGGCGTCGCAGCTGACGCGCGAGGTGTTCGGTCCCGTGCTGCACGTCGTGCGCTACAGCCCGAAGCGGCTCGACGCGCTCGTCGACGAGATCAACGCCCTCGGCTTCGGGCTCACGCTCGGCGTGCACACGCGCATCGACGCGACGGCGCAGGCGATCGCCTCGCGGGCGCGCGTCGGCAATGTCTACGTGAACCGCAACATGATCGGTGCAGTGGTTGGCGCGCAGCCCTTCGGCGGCTGCGGCCTGTCGGGCACCGGCCCCAAGGCGGGCGGCCCGCACTACCTGCCGCGGTTTGCGACCGAGCAGACGGTCACGATAAACACGGCGGCGGTCGGCGGGAACGCGACGCTGCTGTCGCTCGGAGAAAGCTGAAGCGCCTCGCGCGGCCGGCGGTCCTGGAAAGCGCCTCCCGGACCGCCTTTACATCATCCCCGTCTGCAGGCGCGCGGCCTCGGACATCATCGCCGGATTCCACGGCGGGTCGAACACCAGCTCGACGTCCGCGTTCCGCACGGTCGGGATGAGCTTGAGCTTCTCGCGGACGTCGGCGACCAGCACTTCCCCCATGCCGCAGCCGGGCGCCGTCAGCGTCATCTTCACCGCCACGTCGCGCGTGCCGTCCTCGTTGGGCGTCAGGCTGCAGTCGTAGACCAGGCCGAGGTCGACGATGTTGATCGGGATCTCGGGGTCGAAGCAGGTCCGGAGCTGGTCCCAGACGACGCGGTTGACGTCCGCGTCGGTCGCGCCGGCGGGCAGCTCCGGCGGCGGCACGGGCTCCTTGCCGATCGCGTCGCCGTCCGCCCCGGCGATGCGGAAGAGGTTGCCCTCGACGTAGACCGTGAAGCTCCCGCCGAGCGCCTGCGTGATGGTGCCGACGGTGCCGGTCCGCAGCTTCACCTGCACGCCCGCCGGCACGATGATCGCGTCGACGTCGCGGCTCACGACGAAGGGTTCCTGGCTCGCCCGGCGCATGGTCATTCCGTGCTGACGGGCTTCGCGTCGCCCGCCAGCGCCGCCTTCAGCGTGTGCCAGGGGAGGCTCGCGCACTTGACGCGCGCCGGGAACTCGCGGACGCCCGCGAGCGCCGCGAGCTTGCCGAGCCGGGAGGCGTCCTCGCCCGCGCCGGTCAGCATGCGGTGCACGTCCTCGAACAGCGCCGCGGCCTCGGCGCGCGTCCGGCCCTTCACGGCCTCGCCCATCAGGGATGCCGACGCGGTCGAAATCGCGCAGCCGCTGCCCTCGAAGCGGAGGTCCCCGATGACGTCGCCGTCGAGCCGGACGTCGAGGCGAAGGCGGTCGCCGCACAGCGGGTTGTCGCCCTCGGCGTGGTGCGTCGGGCATTCGAGGCGGCCGCGGTTCCGCGGGTTCCGGTTGTGGTCCACGATCACGTCGCGGTAGAGGTCCGACAGGTTCATCCGCGCAGCATCCGGATCGCGTCCTGCAGCGCGTCATGCAGCGCGTCGATTTCCGCGCGCGTGTTGTACAGGGCGAACGAGGCGCGCGTCGTCGCCGGCACGCCGAAGAACTCCATGACGGGCATGGCGCAATGGTGACCCGTCCGCACGGCGACGCCCGCCGCGTCCAGCACCGTCCCGAGGTCGTGCGGGTGGATGTCCTCGACCGCGAACGAGACGAGGCTGCTCTTCTCCGGCGCCGTGCCGATGATCGCGAGCCCGGGAATCCCGGCGAGCCGGCCTGTCGCGTACTCGAGCAGGTCCTGCTCGTGCGCGGCGATGCGCGCCTGCCCGATGCGCCCGAGGAAGTCGATGGCGGCGGCGAGGCCCACCGCCCCGGAGACGTTCGGCGTGCCGGCCTCGAACTTCCAGGGCAGCTGGTTCCAGGTCGAGCCCTTGAACGACACCGACAGGATCATGTCGCCGCCGCCCTGCCAGGGCGGCATCGCCGCAAGCATCGCTTCGCGGCCGTAGAGGACGCCGACGCCCGTCGGCCCGTACATCTTGTGCGCGGAGAAGGCGTAGAAGTCCGCGCCGAGCGCCTGGACGTCCACCGGCAGGTGCGGCACCGCCTGTGCGCCGTCGATGAGGGTCGCGATGCCGCGCTCGCGGGCCAGGGCGACGAGCTCCGCGGCGGGCAGCACCGTGCCGAGGGCGTTCGAGACGTGCGCGAATGCAGCGAGGCGGGTGCGCGGGCCGAGCAGGGCACGGAATGCGCCGGGATCCACCACGCCGCGCCGGTCGATCGGCGCCTCGCGCAGCACGGCGCCCGTCTGCGCGGCGACGAGCTGCCAGGGCACGATGTTCGAGTGGTGCTCGAGCCGGGTCACGAGGATCTCGTCGCCCGGCTGCAGGCGCGGGCGCGCGAAGGACTGGGCGACCAGGTTGACGGCTTCCGTCGTCCCCCGGACGAAGACGATCTCGTGGGAGGAGGCGGCGTTCACGAACCGGCGCACCGTCTCGCGCGCGCCCTCGTAGAGCGACGTCGCCTCCTGCGACAGCGTGTGCACGCCGCGATGCACGTTGGCATGATGCGACCGCGCGTATTCCGAGACCGCGTCGATCACGCAGGCCGGCTGCTGCGAGGAGGCGGCGTTGTCGAGGTAGGCGAGGGGGCGCCCGCCGACCTGGCGGGACAGCACCGGAAACTCCGCGCGGATGCGCGCGAGGTCGAGCCCTACGGCGGCTTCGCGGGCGGCGGCCATCAGTCGAGCCCCCGGACGAGGTCGCGGTCGGGAAGCGCCCCTGCGACGAGGGCGAGCGCTTCCGCGCGGACCTCGGCGACCGGCACCCGGCCGATGAGGTCGCGGCAGAACGCATAGGTGAGGAGCGCGCGCGCGGCCTGCGCGTCGATCCCGCGCGACTCGAGGTAGAAGAGCTGGTCCGGGTCGAGCGTGCCCGTCGTCGCGCCGTGGCGGCACTGGACGTCGTCGACCTCGATCTCGAGCTGCGGCCGCGCGTTGATCTCGGCCAGCGGCGCAAGCAGCAGGTTCCGGCTCGACTGGCTCGCATCGGCGCCGCGCGCCGTCGGCCGCACGACGATGCGCCCGTTGAAGGCGCCGCGGCCGCGTCCTGCCGCGATGCCGCGGCACTCCTGCCGCGTCACCGTCGCCCTGCCGGCGTGCTCGATGCGGGTGACGAGGTCCACCTGCCGCTCCCCATCCGCGAGGAAGAGCCCGTCGAGGCGGCAGCCGCTCCCGGCGCCCTCGAGCGTGACGGCGAGGTTCGAGCGGAGCAGCGAGCCGCCGAGCGCGAGCAGGTGCTGCGCGTAGTTCGCTCGCGCCGCGAGCCGTGCCGTCCAGGTCTCGACCTGCGCGGCCGTCGGGGCCTCGCGGTGCAGGCGGAGGTGAGTGAGGCTTGCGCCTTCGCCGAGCACGGCGTCACCGGCGAGGTTGCCGAGGACCGGAGCCGTGCCCGCCGCGATGAAATCCTCGATCACCGTCGCCTGCGCACCGGCGGCGACGTCGATCGAGACCCGGGACTGGTGCACGGCATCCCGCGTGGCGCTGGCCGCGTGCACGACGTACAAGGGCGCCGCCAGCCTCGCCTGCGGCGCCACCCGGATCAGCACGCCGCCGGCCGCGAAGGCGTCCGCGAGCAGGGCCCATCGGTCGTCCGCGTCTTCGGCGGGCAGGCGCAGGCAGGCGAGCGCGCCTTCGGGCTCGCGCTCGACGACGTCCGCGAGGTCCCGGACCTCGAGCCCATCGGGCACGGGGCCGGAAAGCGCGGGGTCGAAGCGGCCGTCGACGAGCACGACCCGCGTCGCTCCCGCGACCGGTAGCAAGCGTTCCGAGATGTCGGCACGCGCCGCCGGGGCGCCGGGTTCCTCGCCGAAGGCGTGGGCCGCGATGCGCGCGTGGTCGAGGTACCTCCAGTTCTCGTCGCGCCGGTCGGGCAGTCCGCGCAGGCGCAGCGTCTCCAGCGCGCGCCGGCGGCGCGCGGCCCACGGCGCACCGCCCGTGGCGGGCAGGCCCCGTGCCGCGAGCCGCTCGACGGGCGTCGCCGCGCTCACGCCGCCGCTCCCTCGCGCAGCCAGTCGTAGCCGCGGCGCTCGAGCTCGAGCGCGAGCGAGCGATCGCCG
>DASSUY010000226.1:0-8244 GCA_035706525.1 Steroidobacteraceae bacterium | reverse complement strand
CTGCAGGTCCTCGGGGAGGACGCCGGCATGCCCGTGCAGGAAGGCCCAGGCCTGCGCCGCGCGCAGGAGCCCGATGACCGCGCGCGGCGAGAGTCCCGCCTGGTGCCGCCCGGGTTCGCGCGAGGCCCGCGCGATCGCCTGGACATAGTCGAGCAGGGCATCGCTCGCGTGCACCGCGGTGACGCGCTGCTGCAGGCCCGGGATCGCGGCGGGATCGACGACCGGGGGCAGGTCTGCGAGCAGGTCGCGGCGGTCGCGGCCGCGCAGCAGCGCCCGCTCGTGGCTGGCGGCCGGATAGCCGAGCTCAATTCGCATCAGGAAGCGGTCGACCTGGGATTCCGGCAGCGGGAAGGTGCCGACCTGGAACGAGGGATTCTGGGTCGCGACGATGAAGAAGGGCTCGGGCAGCGCATGGGTTTCCCCATCGACGGTGACCTGGCGCTCCTCCATCGCCTCGAGCAGCGCGCTCTGCGCCTTCGGCGTCGCGCGGTTGACCTCGTCGGCCATCACGAGCTGGGCGAAGACCGGCCCGCGGTGGAAGCGGAAGCTCCCGCTTTCCCGGTCGTAGACGGAGATGCCGATGACGTCGGCCGGCAGCAGGTCGCTGGTGAACTGGATGCGCTGGTAGGTGAGGCCGAGCACGCGGGCGAGCGCGTGCGCGAGCGTCGTCTTGCCGACGCCCGGGATGTCCTCGATCAGGAGGTGGCCGCGCGCGAGCAGGCAGGCGAGCGCGAGGCGCACCTCGCGGTCCTTGCCGAGCAGGACCTGGTTGAGGCTCGCGAGCGCCGCGAGCAGCTGGCCCCGGGCGACGTCGTCGGGCTGCGAGCGCGCGTTCATCGGAGCGAGGCTACGCGCTCGTGCTGCTCGGCGAGCTGCGCGAGTTCACGCTTGAAGGCGTCGAGGCGCTCGCGCTCCTGGTTCACGACCTCGGGCGGGGCATTGCGCACGAAGCTCTCCTTGCCGAGCTTCGCCTCGGCGCGCGCGAGTTCCTGCTCGAGCTTCGCGCGGCGCTTGCCGAGGCGGGCGAGCTCCGCCTCGACGTCGATGAGCCCCGCCATGGGGACGAGGATCCGCAGCTCCCCGAGGAGCGCGGCCGCCGCCTGCGGCGGCGCCTCGCCCGGCGCGAGGGGCGTCGCGGAGGCGAGGCCCGCCATGCGGCGGATCACGGCCTCGTGGCGGGCGAAGCGCTCGAGGTCGAGCGGCGAGGCGGACTGCAGCCGCGCGGCCAGCGGCACCGAGGGCGCGATGTCGAGTTCGCCGCGGATGCGCCGCACGCCGAGGATGAAGTCCTTGACCCAGCGCATCTCGGCTTCGATGCCGGGTTCCGCGGCGTCCGGGACCTCCGCGGGGTAGGGCTGCAGCATGATGGAGGCGCCTTCGACGCCGGCGCGCGGCGCGACCCGCTGCCAGATCTCCTCGGTGATGAAGGGCATCAGCGGGTGCAGCAGCCGCAGCAGGGCCTCGAGCGTCCCGAGCAGGGTCCGGCGCGCGCCGCGCCGCAGGGCATCGTCGCTGTCCGGGGACTGCAGCACCGGCTTGCTGAACTCCAGGTACCAGTCGCAGAACTCGTACCAGGTGAACTCGTACATCGCCTGCGCCGCGAGGTCGAAGCGGTACTGCGCGAAGCCCTCGCGCACGGCCGCCACGGTCGCCGAAAGGCGCGAGCGGATCCAGCGGTCGTAGGCCGAGAGCGTCGCAGGGCCGGCGGGCAGCTCCGGCTCCGTCGCCATCAGCACGTAGCGCGCGGCGTTCCAGAGCTTGTTGCAGAAGTTGCGGTAGCCCTCGACGCGGCCGAGGTCGAAGCGCAGGTCGCGCGAGAGCGTCGCGAGCGAGGCGAAGGTGAAGCGCAGCGCATCCGTGCCGTGCGCCGCGATGCCCTTCGGGAACTGCTTGCGCGTCGAGCGCTCGATCGCCGGCGCGAGCTGCGGCTGCATGAGGCCCGTCGTGCGCTTCGCGACCAGCGCCTCGAGGCCGATGCCGTCGACGATGTCGAGCGGGTCGAGGACGTTGCCCTTCGACTTCGACATCTTCTGGCCCTCGTGGTCGCGGATCAGGCCGTGGATGTACACCTCGCGGAACGGCACCTCGCCCCTGAAGTGCAGCCCGAACATCACCATGCGCGCGACCCAGAAGAAGATGATGTCGAAGCCGGTCACCAGCACGCTCGTCGGGTAGTAGGTCGCGAGCTCCGGCGTCTCGTCGGGCCAGCCGAGCGTCGAGACCGGCCAGAGCGCGGAGGAGAACCAGGTGTCGAGCACGTCGTCGTCCTGCACCAGCGGCAGGTCGGCCGGCAGCCCGTGCCGGCGTCGCGCGTCTTCCTCGCCGTCGCCGACGTAGACGGCGCCGTCGGGCCCGTACCAGGCGGGAATGCGGTGGCCCCACCAGAGCTGGCGGCTGATGCACCAGTCCTTGATGTTGCGCATCCACTCGAAATACGTGCGGTCCCAGTTCTCCGGCACGAACCGGATGCGCCCGTCCTCGACGGCGCGGATCGCGGGCTCCGCGAGCGGCGCGATCCGCACGTACCACTGGTCGGTGAGCCAGGGCTCGACGACGGCGCCGCTGCGGTCGCCGCGCGGGATCGTCAGCCGGTGCGGCTCGACCTTCTCGAGCAGGCCCTGCGCCTCGAGGTCCGCGACGATGCGCTTCCTCGCCTCGAATCGGTCGAGGCCGCGATAGGCGGCGGGCGCCTCGTCGCTGATGCGTGCGTCGGCAGTCAGGATGTTGATGAGCGGCAGGCCGCGACGCTGCCCGACCTCGTAGTCGTTGAAGTCGTGCGCGGGCGTCAGCTTGACGCAGCCGGTGCCGAACGCGGGGTCCGCGAAGGAATCCGCCATCAGCGGGATCTCGCGCCCGGTGAGCGGCAGCGCCAGCTTCCGGCCGTCGAGGCCGCGATAACGCTCGTCGTCCGGGTGGAAGGCCACGGCGACGTCGCCGAGCATCGTCTCCGGCCGCGTGGTCGCGACCGTGACGTGGCCCTTGCCATCCGCGAACGGGTAGCGGATGTGCCAGAGCGACCCGTTCTCCTCCCCGGACTGCACCTCGAGGTCGGAGACGGCGGTCTTCAGCACCGGATCCCAGTTTACGAGCCGCTTGCCGCGGTAGATCAGCCCTTCCGAGTGGAGGCGGACGAAGGCCTGCTGGACCGCGCGGCACATGCCCGGGTCCATGGTGAACCGGTCCCGGCTCCAGTCCACCGAGGCGCCGAGGCGGCGCATCTGGCGCGCGATGGTCCCGCCGGATTCCTCCTTCCATCGCCAGACGCGCTCGACGAACGCCTCGCGCCCGACCTCGTGGCGCGTCCGCCCCTCGGCGTTCAGCTGGCGCTCGACCACCATCTGCGTCGCGATGCCCGCGTGGTCGGTGCCCGGCTGCCAGAGCGTGCGGTCCCCCGACATGCGGTGGAAGCGCGTGAGCGCGTCCATGATCGTGTCCTGGAACGCGTGGCCCATGTGGAGCGTGCCCGTCACGTTCGGCGGCGGGATCACGATGCAGAACGGCGGGCCGTCGCCGGACGGCGCGAACCGGCCGTCGGCTTCCCAGCGGGCGTAGATGCGCTCCTCGATGTCGCGCGGCGAGTAGGTTTTGTCCATGCGGCCGGCGCGCCGCCTCAGTCCTCGCCCGGCGCGAGCTGCTCGCGCAGGGCGGCGGCGACGAGTTCGGGTAGCGCCGCGCGCAGGCGGTCGGTCACGCGCTCGAGCATGACCGCCTCGATCTCGCGCGCGGCCGAATGAAGCAGCTCGTCCGTCAGGTTGAGAGTGCGCGTGACGAGCTCCGCCTGCAGCGCCGCGACGTCCTCCTCGGACAGGAGTCCACCGGCGAACGCGGGCTCGGGCTGCGTGGCGCGCTCGGGCTTCGGGAAGCTGCCGGTCGCGTGCAGCTCGACCACGTCGGTCAGGATCGGCAGCTCGCGCGGGGTCTCGTGGCTCATGACGCCGCGCCCATTTCGTGCGTCGCGGGCTTGAGCCCGCGCTCGCGGTACGCGCGGAAGCGCTCGCGCCCGGCCTGGCGGCGGCGGGCATCGGCGTCCACGACCTCCGCGATGCGCGCCCAGGACCCCGGCGGCGGGCTCGCGCCGGCGGCGAGGTTGATCAGCACGTCGCCGTCGGCCGCGTCCGCGGCCTCGTCCTCGGCGATGACGACGGGGGGCGGGGCGGTTGCCGGAGCGTCGTCCGCCGCGCCGGCGCGCCGGTGCGGCACGAAGCTGCGGTCCGAGAACGTCCACAGCAGCTTGTCGAAGGCGCCGGCCTCGCCGGGCTCGAGCTGCACGCGCACGCGATGGCGGAGCAACCAGGCCTTCTCGGCCAGTCGGCAGGCGAAGCGCAGGCGCGCGCCGTCGTCGTCGCCCGCGAGCACGTAGAAGTCGACCTGCGGCGCCGCCACGGACTCAGGCCCCGTACAGCAGCCAGTCGACGAGCATCGGCACGGGCCGGCCCGTGCTGCCCTTGTGCGTGCCGGTCAGGTAGGCACTGCCCGCGATGTCGAGGTGCGCCCAGCGCAGGCCCTCGGTGAACTTCCACAGGAAGCAGGCCGCGGTGATGGCGCCGCCCTCGCGCCCGGCGACGTTCGCCATGTCGGCGAAGTTGCTCCTGAGGAGCTCGGCGTATTCCTCCGCGACCGGCAGGCGCCAGGCGCGGTCGTCGGCGCGCTCGCCGGCCGCCTGGATCGCTTCCGCGAGCGCGGAATCGGGCGAGAAGAGGCCGCAGTAGTGCGCGCCCAGCGCGACGACGCAGGCGCCGGTCAGCGTCGCGATGTCGACGACGACGCGCGGCTTGAAGCGACGGGAGAACGTGATCCCGTCGCAGAGGATCAGCCGCCCCTCGGCGTCGGTGTTGAGGATCTCGATGGTCTTGCCGGACATGGACGTCACGATGTCGCCCGGCTTCGTGGCGCGGCCGCTCGGCATGTTCTCGCAGGTCGGGACGATGCCGACGACGTTCACGGGCGCGGCGAGCGTCGCGAGCGCCTTCATCGTGCCGAACACGGACGCCGCCCCGGACATGTCGAACTTCATCTCGTCCATGCCCGGCGGCTGCTTCAGGGAGATGCCGCCCGTGTCGAAGGTGATGCCCTTGCCGACGAGGGCGACGGGCGCCTCGCCCTTCGCGCCACCCGAGTATTCGAACACGATGAGCCGCGGCGGCTCTTCCGAGCCGCGGGTGACCGAGAGGAAGGAGCCCATGCCGAGGCGCTTGATCTCGCGCTCGTCGAGCACCTGCACCTTGATGGACTTGTGCTCCTTCGCGAGCGCCTTCGCCGCGTCGGCGAGGTAGCGCGGCGTGCAGACGTTGGCCGGGAGGTTCGCGAGGTCCCGCATGCGGGCGCTGCCCGCGGCGATGCCGCGGCCGTCCTTCACGCCGCGCTCGGCCTCCGCGGCGTCGGCGTCGGGCACGACGATGCCGAATCGCGCGAGCTTCGGGAGCGGGGGCTTCTTCGCGGTCTTGAGGTCCGGGATCCGGTAGAGCGCGTTGCTGACGCTTTCGACCGCGTGGCGCGCGGCATAGCGCGCGTCGATCCCGGGCACGCCGTCGGCCGCAAGCCAGGAGACGGCGTTCGAGACGCCGGTCTTCGCGAGCCACTGGGTCGCGGCGTAGACGGCGCGGCGGTAGGGCTTGCGGCCGAAGCCGGACCGCTTGCCGAGGCCGACGAGCAGGACCCTCTCCGCGGGGCCGCGGCGCAGGCCCACGACGGGAAACGTCTCGGCCGACCGCCCGGCGAAGTCGCCGCGCTTCAGGATGCGCGACAGGGCGCCCCCGGCCGCGCGGTCCGCCCGGCGGCCGGCATCGCCGAGCGTGCCGTCCTCGAAGACCCCGACGACCGCGCAGGCGGTCTTCTGGCGCGCGGCGCCTGCCTTGATGACCTGGAATTGCATGTGGCTCGATCCCCCGGAAGGCGCGCTCCGCCGGGCGATGCCCGTTGAGCGCGCCCCTGCGCTGGTTTACCGTGTCCGGCCAGTTTAATCGAAAACGGCTCCAGCACCCCGCGAAACCGGCCTTGTTTGCCACCATCGACCGCTACGTCCTGCGCGAAGTCGCGATTGCCCTCGCGGGCGTGACCCTCGTCCTCCTCGCCATCCTCGTGAGCTACCAGCTCGCGCGCATCCTCGGGCTCGCGGCGGAGCGCGGATTCCCGCATGACATCGTGTTCGCGCTGATCGGCCTGACGACGCTCGAGAACCTCATGGTGCTCGTGCCCATCAGCCTGCTGCTGTCCGCGATGCTGGCGCTCGGGCGGCTGTACCACGAGAGCGAGATGGCGGCCGTCCGCGCCTGCGGCATCGGACCCGAGCGGCTCTACCTGCCCGTCTATGCGCTCGCCGTCCCGGTCGCGATCGCGCTCGCCTGGCTCACCTTCACCGTCGGGCCCGAGGCGCGCAACGGCGCGGAGGAGCTCCGTGGCCGGGGACTGCGCGACGCGCAGTTCGGGCAGCTGACCCCGGGGACGTTCCGCACGTACGCCGACGGCAAGGCGGTCTTCTACGCCGAGTCGAGCGGCGCGGGCGGGCGCCTCATCCACGTGTTCATGCAGCATCTCGCCGGCGAGCGCGTCGAGGTCGCGACCGCCGCCTGGGCCGAGCAGCGGATCCTGCAGGGGGGGCGAACGCAGGTCGTCGTGCTGCACGATGGCGAGCGGATCGAGGGCGTGCCCGGGCAGCCGGGCTTCCGGCGCATCCGGTTCGCCGAGCACGGCATCCCGGTCGTCGTGCCGGAGGCCGGCGCCGGCCGGGTCGTGCCCGAGCGCAAGCCGACGCGTGAATTGCTCGGATCCTCCGACCTCGTCGACGTCGCGGAGCTGCAGAGGCGCGTGTCGCTGCCGCTCATGGTGCTCGTGCTCGCCCTGGTCGCGGTGCCGCTGTCGGCGCTGCGGCCGCGCGAGGGCCGCTACGCGCGCGTCGCGGTCGCGATCCTGCTGTACTTCGTCTACGCGAATCTCCTGTCGGCCGCGCAGGTGTGGATCGAGAAGGGCAGGCTCCCGCCCGCCATCGGGACGTGGTGGGTCCACGGGATCTTCGTCGTGATCGGCCTCGTGCTGCTGAATCGACAGAGCCCGATCGCGCTCTGGGGCCGCGCTGCGCGGGGCGTCGCATGACGATCCTCGACCGCTACCTGGCGAAGAACATCCTGCTGCACACGCTGATGGTGATGGCGGTGCTGCTCGCGCTCATGACGCTCGTGACCTTCATCGGCCAGCAGGACGACATCGGCCAGGGCAGCTACGACGTCTCGGGCGCCTTCCTCGTCACCCTCCTGCAGCTGCCGCAGCAGGCGTACGAGCTGCTGCCGATCGGCGCGCTGATCGGCGCGATCATCGGCCTCGGCGGGCTCGCGCGCGACAGCGAGCTGACCGTCGTGCGCGCGGCCGGCGTCTCGGTCGGGCGCATCGCGCTCTCGGCCGCGATGGCCGGGCTCGTCGTCGCGGGGCTGCTGTGGGTGATCGGGGAGTACTTTGCGCCGCCGGCGGACCAGTACGCCCGGCAGTACAAGATCTTCAGCCGGTACTCGCAGCTCGAGTTCAGCGGCAGCCGCAGCGCCTGGCTGCGTCAGGGGCCGTACTACATCAACGTGCGCCGGCAGGCCGCGGAGAACCTGTACGGCGGCGTGTACGTGTTCGAGCTGGACGACGAGCGCCGCCTGGTCATGGCCGGCCGCGCCGAGACGGCCGCCCAGGACGCCTCGGGCCGATGGGTACTGACCAACTACGCGGAGACGCGCTTCGGCCCGGACTCGACCGCCGCGCGCATCGTGCCGCGGCTCGTGACCGACCAGCGATTCAGCGCGGACTTCCTCGGCATGGCGGTCACGCAGCCGGCGTCCATGCCGCTCGCGGACCTCTACGCCTACAAGGCGCACCTGCAGGCGAACAACCTGGAGTCGGGAGCCTGGGAGATCGCCTTCTGGTCACGCATCTCGCGGCTCGTCGCCGCGGTCGTCGTCTGCGTCTTCGCCGTGCCCTTCGCCTTCGGGCCGCTGCGCTCCGCCGGCGCGGGCGCGCGCACGATCATCGGCATCATGGTCGGCGTGCTGTTCGTGCTGCTGACGCAGACGCTCGAGAACAGCGGCCAGGTCTACGGCCTCGACCCGCTGCTGGTCGCCTGGGGCCCGACGGCGCTGCTCTTCGCGATCTCGGCCGTCGCGATCTGGCGGACGCGCTAGCCGAGGCGCCGCACGCGCGCGCGCAGGGCGACGTCGAGGAGGCTGCGCGCCTCCCGGTCGAAGGGCACCCAGGCGAAGTTGAGGACGGCGG
>DASSUY010000225.1:0-2880 GCA_035706525.1 Steroidobacteraceae bacterium | reverse complement strand
CGAATTTCGGGTTGTCGTAGGCCCGTTCGGTCACGAATTTCTCGTCCGGGCGCTTCAGGATGCCGTAAAGCTCGCAGCTCGCCTCCGATTCCGCGATCTCGATGAGCTCCTCGAGCCAGACGTGGTCGCGGATCTTCGCGGAGATCGTGAGGTGCGAGCGCTGGTTGTGCGCGCCGTAGTCCGAGATCTGCTTCGAGCACGGGCAGAGGCTCGTCACCGGCACGAGCACCTTGAGCCAGGTCTCGATCTCGCCGTCCTTGATCTTCGCGGCGAGGGTCGCCCGGTAGTCGAGGAGGCTCTGCACCCCGGTGACGGGCGCCTTCTTCATGATGAAGTAGGGAAACGTCATCTCGAGGTGGCCCGCGCTCGAGTCGAGGCGCTGCGTCATTTCCGCGAGCATCCGGTTGAAGGACTCGACCGAGATCTCGCGCTCATGCTCGTTCAGGATCTCGACGAAGCGCGACATGTGCGTGCCCTTGAAGTTGTGGGGCAGGTGCACGTACATGTTGAAGTTCGCGATCGTGTGCTGCTCGCCGCCCGACCGGTCCTTCACGCGGACGGGGTGGTAGATGTCCTTGATGCCGACGCGGTCGATGGGGATGCGGCGCGTGTCGGCGCGGCCCTGCACGTCCTCGATGAGGGGGGCGACGGCGGCCCCCGCGGGCTTCGCATTCATCGCGAAATCATACCATATTGGTCCTGATTAGCCCGCGGGCACCGCGCGTGCGTACCCGAGACCCCGCCAGAAGCGCTCCACTGCGGAGCGCACGGAGTGGGCATCGAGCCCGGCGGCCGCCAGGTTGTCTTCCCGGCTGCCGTGCTCCACGAAGCCGTCGGGTACGCCGACCTGGAGCACGGGGAGCAACTGCCCCCGGCGCTCGAGCACCTCGAGGACGGCGGAGCCGGCGCCGCCCGCGACTGCGTTCTCCTCGAGCGTGACGATCGCGCGATGGGAGGCGGCGATCTCGGCGACCAGCCCCTCGTCGAGCGGCTTCACGAAGCGCATGTTCACGAGCGTCGCATCCAGGGCCTCCGCGGCCGGCCGCGCCGCCTCCAGCATCGTGCCGAAGGAGAGGAGCGCGAGCCCGCTGCCCCCGCGGCGCAGCGTCTGCGCGCGCCCGACGGGCAGCGCCTGCAGCGTCTTTTCCACGGGGACGCCGGGGCCCCTGCCGCGCGGGTAGCGCACGGCGGCGGGCAGGTCGAGCTGCGCCGCCGTGTAGAGCATCTGCCGGCATTCGTTCTCGTCCGCCGGCGCCATGACGACGAGGTTCGGGATGCACCGCAGGTAGCTCAGGTCGAAGACTCCCTGGTGCGTCGCGCCGTCGCCGCCGACGAGCCCCGCGCGGTCGATCGCGAACACGACGGGCAACCGCTGCAGCGCGACGTCGTGTATCAACTGGTCGTAGGCGCGCTGCAGGAAGGTCGAGTAGATCGCGACGACCGGCCGCATGCCGTCGCAGGCGAGGCCCGCCGCCAGCGTCACGGCGTGCTGCTCGGCGATCGCGACGTCGAAGTAGCGCTCCGGGAAACGCTTCTCGAATTCCACGAGCCCGGAGCCTTCGCGCATCGCGGGCGTGATTCCGACGATGCGCCCGTCGAGCTCGGCCATGTCGCAGAGCCAGTCGCCGAAGACCTGCGAGTAGGTCGGGCCCGCCGACTTCTCCTTGAACAGCGTGCCGCTCACCGGGTCGTACGGGCCGGGGCCGTGCCACTTGATCGGGTCCGCCTCGGCCGGCGCATAGCCCTTGCCCTTCTGGGTGACCACGTGCAGGAACTGCGCCCCGCCGAGATTGCGCATGTTGCCGAGCGTCGCGACGAGCGCATTGACGTCGTGCCCGTCGATCGGGCCGATGTAGTTGAAGCCCAGCTCCTCGAACAGCGTGCCGGGCAGCACCATGCCCTTGGCGTGCACCTCGGAGCGGCGCGCGAGCTCCCAGGCGGCCGGCATCTTGCGCAGCACCTTCTTGCCGCCGGCCCGCAGGTGCGCGTACATGCGGCCCGACAGGAGTCGCGCGAAGTAGTTGGAGAGCGCGCCGACGTTCTCGGAGATGGACATGTCGTTGTCGTTCAGCACGACGAGCAGGTCGACGTCGAGGCTGCCGGCGTGGTTCAGCGCCTCCCAGGCGAGGCCCGCGCTCATGGCGCCGTCGCCGATCACGGCGACCACGCGTCGATCGCTGCCCGTCAGCCGGTTGGCGATGGCCATCCCGAGTGCCGCGCTGATGGAGGTGCTCGAATGGCCGACGCCGAAGCTGTCGTAGACGCTCTCGGCGCGGGACGGGAAGGGCGCGAGCCCGCCGTGCTGCTTGATGCTGGGGAGGCGCCGCCGGCGGCCGGTCAGGACCTTGTGGGGATAGGCCTGGTGGCCGACGTCCCAGATGAGGCGGTCGTACGGCGTGTCGTACACGTAGTGGAGCGCGACCGCGAGCTCGACAGCGCCGAGGCCCGCGGCGAGGTGGCCGCCCATCTGGCCGACCGTCTCGATGAGGTAGCGGCGCAGCTCGTCGGACAATGCCCGGAGCTCGCGGCGCGGCAGCGCCCTGAGGTCGGCCGGCGTCTCGATTGCGGCGAGCAGGCCCTGGGGCTTTTCGTCAGCCATGGCGCGAGTCTACTGGACGGGCGGCCGGCCTACGCGGCCGTCGCAATTCAGCGGCCACGGCCCACGAGATCGGCGGCGAATTCCGCGAGACGCTCCGCGTCCCCGCCGAAGGACGCGAGCGCGGCGATGCCTTCCGCGGCGAGCTCGGCGGCGCGCGCCCGCGCGGCGGTGACGCCCGCGACCGCAGGGTAGGTCGGCTTTCCGCGAAGCGCGTCGGCGCCGGTGAGCTTCCCGGTCACGGCCGGGTCTCCGAGCACGTCGAGCAGGTCGTCCACGATCTG
>DASSUY010000224.1:0-6080 GCA_035706525.1 Steroidobacteraceae bacterium | reverse complement strand
GGAGAGCGGGGGCGCCTGCGAGCTGCTGCTCGAGCGCCTGCTGGACGAGCGGCGCTTCCTCGCGCAGGCGCGGGCGAGCAAGGGGCTGAAGCCCGGCGCGCGCATCGCGCTCCCGGCGGGCGCGTCGGCCGTTGCGCTCGCGCGGCGCGGCGACCTCGTCGAGCTCGAGCTCGACCGCCCGGCGCTCGCGTACTTCGAGGCCGAAGGACGCATCCCCTTGCCGCCCTACGTCGGGCGCGAGCCCGACGCCGCCGATCGCGAGCGCTACCAGACCGTCTACGCCGAGGCCCCGGGCGCCGTCGCCGCGCCGACCGCGGGCCTGCACTTCGAGCGCGAGACGCTGGCATCCCTGGCCGAGGACGGCATCGCGATCGCGCGGCTGACGCTGCACGTCGGGGCCGGGACCTTCATGCCGCTGCGTGCCGAGTCGCTGGATGGGCATCGCATGCATGCCGAGCGCGTGCGCGTGCCCGCCGCCTGCGTCGATGCCGTCGCGGCGGCGCGCGCCCGCGGCGGCCGCGTCGTCGCGGTCGGCACGACGGTCGTGCGCGCGCTCGAATCGGCGGCGGCCGGCGGCAGCCTCGCGCCCTTCGAGGGGGAGACGGACCTCTTCATCCGGCCCGGTTATCGTTTCCGGGTCGTCGATGCGCTCCTCACGAACTTCCACCTGCCGGAGTCGACGCTGCTCGTGCTCGTGTCCGCCTTCGCCGGGCGCGAGCGGGTGCTGGCGGCCTACCGCCACGCGATCGCCGCGCAGTACCGCTTCTTCAGCTACGGCGATGCGATGTTCGTGACGCCCGACCCCGCGGCGCTGGGGGTGCGCCCGTGAAGTTCGAGCTGCTCGCCCGCGACGGAGCTGCGCGCCGCGGGCGGCTCTCGCTCGCGCGCGGTGCCGTCGAGACGCCCGCCTTCATGCCGGTCGGCACCTACGGCACGGTCAAGGGCGTCACGCCCGAGGAGCTCGTCGCCTGCGGCGCCGAGATCGTCCTCGCGAACACCTTTCACCTGATGCTGCGCCCGGGCGAGGACGTCGTGCGCGCGCACGGCGGCCTCCACGGGCTGATGCACTGGGACCGCCCGATCCTGACGGATTCGGGCGGCTACCAGGTGTTCAGCCTCGCGACGATGCGCAAGCTCACGGAGGAGGGCGTGCGCTTCCGCTCGCCTGTGGACGGCGCCGAGGTGTTCCTCGGGCCGGAGCGCGCCATGGGCGTTCAGCGCGCGCTCGGCTCCGACATCGCCATGGTCTTCGACGAATGCACGCCCTGGCCTGCGACGGAGCCCGTCGCGCGTGAATCCATGGAGCTTTCCCTGCGCTGGTCCGCGCGCAGCCGGGTCGCCTTCGACGCCGAGCCCGGGCCCGGCGTCCTGTTCGGGATCGTGCAGGGCGGCACGCACGAGGCGCTGCGGCGCGCCTCGCTGGAAGGGCTCGAGCGCATCGGCTTCGAGGGCCTCGCGATCGGCGGCCTCTCGGTCGGGGAGCCTCCGGAGGAGCGGGCCCGCGTGCTGGAGGCGCTGCTGCCCGCGATGCCGGCCGCGAAGCCGCGCTACCTGATGGGCGTCGGGCGGCCGGAGGACCTCGTCGAGGCGGTGGCCGCGGGCGTCGACCTCTTCGATTGCGTGATCCCGACCCGCCATGCCCGCAACGGGCACCTGTTCGTGCCGGGCGGCGTCCTCAACATCCGCAACGCCCGCCATGCCGCCGACACAGGTCCCGTGGACCCCGCCTGCGACTGCTACACCTGCCGCCACTATTCGCGCGCCTACCTCCGGCACCTCGACCGCTGCGGCGAGATGCTGGGGCCGCGGCTCGCGACCCTCCACAACCTGCACTACTACCTCGACCTGATGGGGCGTATGCGCGCCGCGATCGCGGCGGGGACTTTCGCAGCCTTCCGTACCGCCTTCCACGCGCAGCGCGACCCCGGCACGGGGGCGGAGGAGGCGTAGCGGGGCAGGAGCCTCAGCCGGGCTCGGAGAGCAGGAGGCCCGTGACCTTGGCCATGGCCTCGATCGAGGCGTCATTGAACGTCGCGCGCAGCCGGCCCGCCTTGTCGACGGCGTAGACCTGCGTCGAGTGCATGACGTTGTAGCCGCCGTCCTTGCCGGGCGGCTCCCGGAAGAAGACGGCGGCGAACCTTGCGGCGATCTGCGCCGTGTCCTTCGGGTCCCCGGTGAGGCCGGTGATGCCGGAGGAGACGGGCTTCAGGTAGGACGCGAGCCGAGCGGGCGTGTCGCGATCGCCGTCCACGCTGATGAAAAGGATGCGGGCGGCGCGCAGCGACCCGCCCTCGGCCTCGTGCAGGAGCTTGAGCTGCCCGAGCGTCGTCGGGCACACGTTCGGGCAATGCGTGAACCCGAAGAATACGAGTACGGGCGAGCCGCGCAGGCTCGAGAACGCGAGCGGCTTCCCGCCCTGGTCGGTGAGCGTGAAGTCCGCGACGGCCGCGGGCTCCGGGTTCACGACGACGCCGGGCAGCGCGGGGATGGTTGCGCGCTCGCCCGCCGCCGCCATCGACGCGGCGAGCGCGAGGACGGCGGCGAGCGGCGCGCTAGTTCGCATACAGCCGGGTGAGCGGCACGATCGCGAATTTCGCGGTCCCGGGCTTCTCCCAGAAGAAGCGGGCGACGGCCGTTGCGCCCGTGTCGTACATCTCGATCACGACCGGCAGGCGCTGGTTCTTCGCCATGACGATCGGCGCGGTCGTGTCGTCGGCGGTTGCGTGCGCGGTCCAGTGGTCGATGACGAGCTGTCCGTCGATCCAGAGCCGGACGCCCGCGTTGGAGCGTGTCCGGAAGCGGTAGCTTCCCGCCGCCGGCGCCTCGACGAAGCCGGTCCAGCGCACGGAGAAGTCGTTCGCGTTGACGCCGGGACCGGGCGAGCCGGACCAGGTGTACTTGACCTGCTCCTGGCGCTCGAGGACGGGTGAGCCTGCGAGCGTCGTGTTGTTGAAGTAGCTCCCGGCGAGCCCGGTCCCCGTGTTCGGCTTGGTCGAGCCCGGGGTCCCCGGCGCGCCTTCCTGGCCGCCGATCTGCGCGACGTAGGCGACGAGGTTCGCGAGGTCGGCATTGCTGATGCTGACCCCCTCGTGCGCGCGGATCGCATCGCCGAGCGTTGGCGCCTGGCCGCGGTGCAGGTAGGGCGCCGTCGCCCAGACGTCGCGCAGCGTCGGCACGTCGATGCCGGTGAGCGTCCCGCCGAGCCGCTTGCCGCTGTCCGCGTCGATCGTCCCGACGTCCTCCGGGTTCGCGCTGCCGCTCTTGGTGAACGCCGAGCCGGAGTGGCAGCTGCCGCAGCCCTTTGACTGGAAGACCTGCTTGCCGAGCGCCGCCGCGGCGGTCAGCGTGCCGTCGGCATTGCGCAGCGGGCTGGGCGCAAAAGTCTTGAGGGAGGCGACGTAGGCCGCGAGCGCATCGAGGTCCGCCGAGAGGCCGGCCTTCGGGTCCCCGAGCGGCTGGCTGCGCGTGCCCGCGTTGAAGGCGGCATTCGACATGAGGCCGGTTCCGCCCGCGAGGCTCCGGATCTGTCCCTCGAAGTCCTGGACCTCGTCGAAATTGTTGCTCCAGTGCAGGAAGCCCTCGGCGCCCGCGCGTCCGCGCAGGCTCACCGTGTTGCGCAGGCCCTCGCCGAAGCCGGTCAGGTCCCAGGTGCGCCCGTCGTGCCCGCCGTCGTTGTGGCAGGAGGCGCAGCTCATGTAGCGGTCGCGCGCGAGGCGGGTGTCCGCCGCGTCGTAGAAGAGCTGCTTGCCGAGCAGCACCTCCGGCGCGAGCAGTTCCTTGTCCGCCGTCACGGCGAGCCAGGTGCCGACGAGCGGCGCCTCCGTGATCCCGGCCGTGAGCAGCGACGACAGGTCGAACACGCTCACCGTGCGGTCCATGAAGTTGTTGACGAACAGGCGCTTGCTGTCGGCCGAGTAGGCGAGGCCCTGCGGCGCGCGCCCGACCTCGATCCGGAACAGCTCGAGGCCGTCGTAGGCGTCGACGACGGCGACCTGCCGGCTCGTCTCGAGGGCGACGAAGAGGTAGATCCCGAGCGGGTCGTAGATCGCGGCGCTCGCGACGCTCGCGTTGTCGTGGTCGATGCGGGCCGCGTAGTCCTCGGCGCCCGACGCGAGGTCAATGCGGGAGCTGACGGCGCGGACCGTGTTCTCGAACGTGAGGTTCAGGCCCTCGCGCCGCGTGCCGCGCTTGACGTTGTCGAGCTTCGACGGCACCCAGGCGCTCCTGCCGTCGGGCGAGATGGCCGCGGCGCCCAGGTAGTTCGGGATGCCGCGGCCCTGCTTCTCGGCGTCCGGCCGGTCGCTGTGGCGGAGCACGATCGTCCGCTCGACGGTCATCGACGGGCCGTTCACCACGACGACTTCGCCGCCGCCGGTCGAGGTCTGGACGGCAGCGGTGCTTTCGCCCGGCAGCGGAGGCGTGATGAAGCGCGAGACGTACACGCGGTTGCCATCGGCGGAGACGCTGAGGTGGCGCGGGTTCGGCCCGACCGCGAGGCTGCCGAGCACGGCATAGCTCGCGGCGTCCATCTTGAGCAGCCGTCCCGCGGCCTCGAGCGCGACGTACATGACGCCGCCGGTCGGCGCGGCGGCGACGCCGAAGGGCTGCGAGCCCGCCGGCAGCGCGACAGTCCGCAGCACCGCCCGGGTCGCGGCGTCGATCACCGTGATGCTGGACGACTCCTTGTTCGTGACCCAGACCTGGCCGAGGGGCGAGAGCGCGACGGCGCGCGGCGCCTTGCCGACCTTGATCTGGTTGGAGCGGCCGCCGGTGTTCGCATTGAAGAGGGTGAGACGGTCGGCGTCCTGGTCCACGACCCAGAGCCGGTCCGCGGCGTTCGGCAGCGCCTCGAGCAGGATGTTGCCGGAGATCGCCGGCCGGTTCGCGGTCAGCGGGCCGTGGATCATCTGCACGAGCACGGTCGACTGCATGTTGCCCGAGGCGTCCTTCACCGTGAGCGTCACGTAGTGGATGCCCGGCGTCGCGAAGCTGTGCGTGATGGAGGAGGACGAGGAGAAGGGCGTGACCGGCGTGCCGTCGTCGAAGTCCCACTGGTACTGCAGCCCCGCGCCGCCCGTCACGGTCGCCTGGTAGGTGACCGTCGTGCCGGTGGCGGCGGGCGGCGGCGGCGGCGGAGTCTGCAGGACGAAGGGCGGCCCCGAATTGATCGTCCAGGTGAAGTTCTCGCTGTCCGCGTTGATGCCGTCGCTCGCGGTCACGACGACGTTGAAGCTGCCGGATGTCCCGGGCGTCCCGCTGATTACGCCCGTCGTCGCATTCACGGCGAGGCCCGGCGGCAGCCCGCTCGCCGCGTAGGTGAGCGTGTCGCCGTTCGGGTCGGTGGCGGAGAGCGCGAGGTTCACCGCGACGCCGGCGTCGCCCGACTGCGGGCCCGGGTTCGCCAGCACCGGCGTGACCGACGGGTTCGGGTTCGACGCGACGCTGACCCGGAGGATGGGCGCGACCGTGGGCACGCCCGAGGCGTTGAACGCGAAGAGCATGTAGAAGCCGGGGGGCGCTTCGCCCGCGCGGGTCGGCGCCTGCACGCGCAGCTTGTTGCCGTTCTGCTGGAACGTGAGCTCGATGAAGCGCTGCTCCATGTTCCAGCTGTGCGTGGCGGACGTCGTCTTGATGAGAACCACGCGGCTGACGGCGCCGCTGCCGCCCATGGTGACGTCGAAGGTCTCGCCGATGTCGAGGGTGCCGGGCGCGGACTGCACGACGGGGCGCGTGGCGAAACCGCCGGCGGAGTTGTAGAGGTAGGACGGGTAGTACACCTCGACGTTGAGGTTGTTCTGCGGCCCCGGGGCGCCGCCGCCCATGACGAGCACGCTCGCGTCCTGGAGCAGCACGGCGTTCGAGTGGTAGAGGCGCGCCCGTGCCTCCGCCGGCCCGACCTGCCATTGCTCGGTCACGGGGTCCCAGATTTCGGCCGTGTAGCTGACGCCTGTCAGCTCGTTCCAGACCGTGCTGCCGCCCGTCGCGAGCACGCGCCCGTCCGCGAGGATGGTCGCATTCACGAGCCGCCTCTGCGCGACCAGCGGGTTCGTGGTGCGAAGGACAGGCGAGGCGCCAGTGAT
>DASSUY010000223.1:0-2020 GCA_035706525.1 Steroidobacteraceae bacterium | reverse complement strand
CCCCGGCCCCGCAGCAGTTCCTCGAGCCGGCCCGCGGGCATCCGGACTTCCTCCGCGAGCCGCTCGAGCAGCAGCTCCCGGTACACGCCCGCCGGCACGCGCGCGAGCAGCGGGCGCGCGAGCTCCGCGAGCCGCGCGCGCCCGTCGACGGAGGAGAGGTCGGTGCGAGCGACGAGCTGCGACACCAGGAATTCCGAGAGCGGCCGCGCCTGGCCGATGCGCGCCTCGAAGGCCTCCGCGCCTTCCTCGCCGACGAGGGTGTCGGGGTCGTGCCCCTCGGGCAGGAACAGGAAGCGCAGCTGCCGGCCGTCGCGCGCGTGCTCGAGCGCGTTCTCGAGCGCGCGCCAGGCGGCGTTCCGGCCGGCCGCGTCGCCGTCGAAGCAGAACACGACCTCGTTGGTCACGCGGAAGAGCCGGTTGAGGTGCTCGGCCGTCGTCGCGGTGCCGAGCGTCGCGACCGAGTACGCGATGCCGGACTGCGCGAGCCGGACGACGTCCACGTAGCCTTCGACCACCATCAGCCGCTCGACCTTGCGCAGCGCCTGCCTCGCCTCGTAGAGGCCGTAGAGCTCGCGGCCCTTGTGGAACAGCGGCGTCTCGGGTGAATTGAGGTACTTCGGCTCGCCGGCGTCGACGATGCGCCCGCCGAAGGCGATCGGCCGGCCGCGGGCGTCGCGGATCGGGAACATGATGCGGTCGCGGAAGCGGTCGTAGAAGCCGGACTCGCCCTTGCCGCTGCGCTCGACCACGAGGCCCGCCTCGGCGAGCGCGCGCTCGCGCGCGGGCGAGCCGCCGAAGCGCTTGAGGACCGCGTCCCAGGCGTCCGGCGCATAGCCGACCGCGAACTTCACGCAGCTCTCGCCGGTGATGCCGCGCCCTTCCAGGTAGTTCCGCGCGCGCGCCGACTCGCGGAGGCTGTCGCGGTAGAACTGCGTGACCTGCGCGAGCAGCGCGTAGAGGTCCTCGCCCGGCCGCGCGCGCGGCGCCTCGCCACCCTCGCGCGGGACCTCGAGGCCGAGGCGGCCGGCGAGCTCCTCCACGGCGTCGGGGAACGGCAGCTTGTCGTACTCCATGAGGAACCCGAGCGCCGTGCCGTGCGCGCCGCAGCCGAAGCAGTGGTAGAACTGCTTGTCGGGGATCACCCAGAACGACGGGGTCTTCTCGTTGTGGAAGGGGCAGGGCGCCTTCCACTCGCGGCCCGCCTTCTTCAGCTGCACGCGCGAGCCGATCAGCTCGACGATGTCCGTGCGCGCGATGAGCTCGTCGATGAAGGTCTGCGGGATCCGGCCGGCCATGCCTGCCTCCCTCAGGGCACGGGCTGGCCGGCCTTCCAGCCCTCGCGGCGCAGCCGTTCGATGAGCGCGAGCGCGTGCGCGCGGCCGTCGCGCGAGTGCAGCGGCAGAACGAGCACGTCGCCCCGGCGCGCCCAGCTCAGCGCGAGCTGCACGGCGGCGTCCTCGTCGGCCGCCCGTGCGACCGCGGCGGCCGGGACGCCGGCGCGCGCGAGCGCGGCCTCGAGGAGCGCGGGGACTTCGCCGGCCTCACGTCCGCGGAGGTAGCTGAGGAGCTCCTTGACGACGACGAGGTCCGGCCGCGCGCGGGCCGCGACCGCCGCCAGGCGGTCGATGTCGGCGTCCTCGCGGTTGCCGGCCTGGCCGAGCAGCAGCGCGAGTCGGCCTTTGCCCCGCAGGTGCTGCGCGAAGTCCGCGAGACCCGCGAGCGCCGCCGGGTTGTGCGCGAAGTCGACGATCAGCGTGAGGCCGCCGAGCTCGTAGCGCATCAGCCGGCCCGCGTTGTCCTCGGGGTTCGCGCCGAACGAGGCGAAGACGCCCGCGATCGTCGCCGGCGGCACGCCGAGGCCCGCCGCCGCCAGCGCCGCGGTCGCGAGGTTCGCGACGTTGAACTGCGAGTGCCCGCCCGCGGCCAGCGGCATCGCGGCGACGTCGCCGAGGTCGTGTTCGCCGCCCGCGTGGACGAGGACGAGGCGGCCGTCGCGCACGCCGGCCGTCGCGCCGCCCGC
>DASSUY010000222.1:0-2101 GCA_035706525.1 Steroidobacteraceae bacterium | reverse complement strand
GATCAGCTTGACGCCGATGACCAGGAGTAAGACCGCCATGATCACGCCGTTGTTCTGCGTCATCCAGGTCTTCAGCCGATCGAGAGCTCCGCGGAGCGGTCGCCGCCTCGTTCATGTTGCTCACGGTGCCGCAGGTGTCACTCGAGGAGTCTCCCGTTGGGTCGAGGGGCGCCGTGGAAGACCATTCGACCCTCAGGCCCTTTCGAGCAAGAGCGCCACGCCGGGCTGTCGGCGCGTGCCTGCGGATTGTTTCGGCGGCGCCAAAGCGGAGCATACTTCCGAGGACGCGTCTTTCGACCCAGGCGGGCGCCCTTCGTGCGCCAACCCCTCGCGCGCCGAAGCGCCCGCTGCGAGGAGGTATTCATGTCGACCACGATGTGCGAGATCGACGGGCGTCGCCCCGCCGTCGCAAGTGTGCGGATCAGGCAGAACGGTGAGGAGCGGACGATCGCCGTCTGCGAAGAGCACCTTCGGGCACTTCGGGGTCAGAGTCGCGGCGTTGGGCGGTCGCCGTTCGGCGGCAGGAGCCTCTTCGACGAGTTCTTCTCCGACTTCTTCGGCGACAGCGGCCTGGGCGGCCGCGTGCCCGGCGCCGCCGGTGGCACGACCACGACGCGTCCGCGCCGCCCAGCGGAGCAGATCGACGTCACGCAGTACTTCAGCGACGCCACCCGCCAGCTGCTCCAGCAGGCCGCGCAGAAGGCGATGGAGTGGGGGAGCCTGGATGTCGACTCGACACATCTGCTCTGGGCCGCAACTCGGGACGAGGTCGTCCGGCACGTGCTGCAGCAGGTCGGCGCCGACCCCGCCGCGATCGCGGCGCCGATCGAGGAGGAAGCAGAGGTCAAGGAGCGCACGGACGTTGCGCCGTCGCTGTCGCCGGACGCGAAGGCCGCCCTCCTGGCCGCCTACGACGAGTCGCGTCAGATCGGCGCATCGTACGTCGGGCCGGAGCACGTGCTGCTGGCGCTCGCACAGGATACGGAGGCCGAGGCGGGCGAGCTGCTCGAGCGATTCGCGATCAGCCACACGAAGCTGCGCGGCGCGGTCATCCGTGGCGTCGAGAGCGGCGAGGCGGGCGGGCGCCCGGCGAGCACGACGAAGACGCTCGACGAGTACGGCCGAGACCTCACGGAGGTGGCCCGCCAGGGGAAGCTCGATCCCGTGATCGGCCGTGCCGATCAGATCGAGCAGACGATCGAGATTCTCTCGCGCCGCACGAAGAACAACCCGGTGCTGCTCGGCGACCCCGGGGTCGGCAAGACCGCGATCGTGGAGGGCATCGCGCAGCGGATCGTCACCGACGACGTCCCCGAGACGCTCACCGGCAAGCGCCTGGTGGCACTCGACATGGCGGGAATGATCGCCGGCACGAAGTATCGGGGCGAGTTCGAGGAACGTCTGAAGGGCGTGATCGACGAGATCACCGAGAACGCAGACAGCCTGATCGTCTTCATCGACGAGATCCACACCGTCGTCGGCGCAGGAGCGGCCGAGGGCGCGATGGACGCCGGCAACATGCTCAAGCCGGCGCTCGCGCGCGGCGAGCTGCACATGATCGGCGCCACCACGCTCGACGAGTACCGGAAGAACGTCGAGAAGGATCCCGCGCTCGAGCGGCGCTTGCAGCCCGTGCTGGTCTCGGAGCCGACCGTCGAGGAGACGATCGAGATCCTCACCGGCCTGAAAGACCGGTACGAGGCCTTCCATCGCGTACGCATCACAGAGGAAGCGATCGTCGCTGCAGCGGAGCTGTCCGACCGATACATCCGCGACCGCTTCCTGCCCGACAAAGCGATCGACCTGATCGACCAGGCGGGCGCCCGCGTCCGGCTCCGGTCGAAGGCCAAGCCGGAGGACACGCGCGCAGCCGAGGAGGAGCTCCGCCGGATCGGGCGCGAGCGCGACCAGGCGATCTCGGCGGAGGACTACAGACGGGCGGACGAGCTGAAGGCGCAGATCGACGAGCGCCGCGCCGAGCTGGAGGGGCGGAAGGAAGCTCGTTCGCGCGCGCCGGAGGTCACGGTCGACGACATCGCCGAGATCGTGTCGCGGCGCACGGGCATCCCGGTGTCACAGCTGACCCAGGAGGAGCGCGACC
>DASSUY010000221.1:0-4013 GCA_035706525.1 Steroidobacteraceae bacterium | reverse complement strand
TGAAGGTGCCGGTGCAAACATTCGTACATTTGCCGGCAAATGTACGAATGTTTGCACCGGCACCTTCAAAGATTCCGGTCGAAGAAGTCGAGGATCGTCTTCCAGCCGTGGATGCCGGTCTCGCGGAAGCTGAGCGCCGCGTGCTTGCTGCCCGGGTAGGGCACGAGCTCGAACAGCTGCCCGCCGGCGACCAGCGCCGGGATGAGCAACGTCGTGTTCTTGAACAGCACGTTGTCGTCCGCCATGCCGTGGATGATCATCAGCCGGTCGCGGATCGCGCCCGACCAGGTCAGCACGTTGGAAAGGCGGTAGCCCTCTGGGTTCTCCTCCGGCGTGCCGAGGTAGCGCTCGGTGTAATGCGTGTCGTAGAGCCGGTAGTCCGTCACCGGGGCGCCCGCGACGCCCGCCTTGAAGGTGCCGGGCGACTGCGCGAGCAGCATGAGCGTCATGTAGCCGCCATAGCTCCAGCCATAGACGCCGACCCGCGCGGGATCGACGTACGGGCGTGACTTCAGCCAGGCGACGCCCGCGAGCTGGTCCTCGACCTCGACGCCGCCGAGGCGGTGGTACAGCGCCTCCGTGAACTTCCGGCCGCGCCCGCCCGACCCGCGGTTGTCGAGCGCGAACACGACGTACCCGCGCTGCGTGAAGAGCTGCGCGGTCTGGAGCCCGCGCCGCTCGCCCCAGCGGCGCTGCACCGTCTGGACGGTGGGGCCGCCGTAGACCATGAGGACGGCCGGGTAGCGCTTGCCCGCCTCGAAGCCGGCCGGCTTGTACACCTGGTAGTGGAGCGGCGTCCCGTCTGCGGCCGGAATCGTGCCGAATTCCGGCTGAACGTGGCGGTCGAGGTAGGGCGCGTAGGGATGGCTCGCGTCCAGCCGGTTCTCGACGAGCCAGGCGATCCGCTTGCCCGAATCGTCGTGCAGGGACACCTGCGGCGGCTGCCCGGGCGAGCTGAATCCCGCGAGGTAGCGCTTCGTGTCGCCGGACATCGTCACGTTGTTCCAGCCGTCGCCGGCCGTCAGCTGCACGGGCCCGGACCCTGGGCCGTCGTCGAGGTCCACGACATAGAGGTGCCGCTCGAGCGGCGTCTTCTTCGTCGCCATGAAGTAGACCTTGCCGCGGCGCTCGTCGACGCCCCGCACCGCGGGCGATTGCCACTCGCCGAGCACGTCCCAGTCCCCGGCCGTCACCGGCCCCTGGAGCACGCCGTCGTAGTCGTAGAGGTAGAGGTGGTTGTGGCCCGTGCGCTGCGAGGCCCAGAGGATCTGTCGCCGCTCCGGCAGGAAGTACAGGTCGTCGTGGAGGTCGACCCAGGTCTCGCTGCGCTCCGAGAACAGCTGCCGCGGCTCGCCGCCGGTGACGGGGAAGGAGAGCGCGTCGAGTCGCTTCTGGTCCCGCTGCTGCCGCTGCACCAGGAGGCGCGTGCTCTCCGGGTACCACTGCACGCGGGCGAGGTAGTAGTCACGGTCCCCGAGGTTGCACCAGGCCACCGCGCCGGTTTCCAGGTCGAGGATCGCGAGCGTCACCCTGGCGTTCGGCCGCCCCGTCGCGGGATAGCGCTGCTTCAGCACGCGCACGCCTTCCGCGTCGACCTCGAAGCGTTCGACTTCGTCGACCGGCGACTCGTCCACGCGGGCGTAGGCGAGGTGCTTCTCGTCCGGCGACCACCAGTAGCCGGTGTCGCGGTTCATCTCCTCCTGCGCGACGAACTCGGCCATGCCGTGGCTCACCGTCCCGCCGCCGCCCGTCGTCAGCCGGCGCTCGGCGCCGGTCGCGACCTCGACGGCGTAGAGGTCCTGGTCGCGCACGAAACTGACGTAGCGGCCGCGCGGCGAGAACCGCGGGTCCGTCTCGAACGCCTCCGTGTGCGTCAGCCGGCGCACCGCTTCATCCGCGGGCTTGCCGAGGTCGTAATAGTAGAGGTCGCCGGAGAGCGGGACGAGGAGGGCCTTCGAGTCGGGCGACCACTGGTAGTCGACGATGCCGCGGAGCGCCGCGATGCGCTGGCGCTCGCGGCGCGCCTCCTCCTCGGCGGACAGCTTCTCTTCCGCCGGCGACAGCGCGCGCGAGTCGACCAGCAGCCGATGCGACTTCTTCGCGACGTCGTAGGCCCACAGGTCGAAGACGGTCGGCGCGTCGTCGCGGGCCTTCAGGTAGCTGACGAGCCGGCCGTCGGGCGAGAAGCGCATCTGCCGCAGCGACGGGCCCTGCAGGTCCGGCGCGTCGAATAGCCGCTCGACCGGCAGGTCCTTCGCCATCGCATCCCCCAGGCACAATGCCGCCGCAAGCCCGACCACGAGTGAACGCATCGCCGCTCCGTTCCGCCGCAACTTCGCGGGCGCGGCCGAGTCGTTTGCTAGACTTCGCGCCTCGCCCGTTCCGGAGTGTAAAGACGGTGTCCCGACATGTCATATGCGTCCTTGCGGCGGCCTCGCTCGCCGCGCTGCCCGGCATGAGCGCCGCGGAAGGCTCGCCCGGCGTCCTGCACTATCCCGCCGCCGCGCGCGGCACGGTCGTCGACGTCCTGCACGGCACCGAAGTCGCCGACCCCTATCGCTGGATGGAGACGCCCTCGCCGGAGTTGTCCGCCTGGGTGGCGGCGCAGAACGCGGTCGCCGAGCCGTTCCTCGCCGCGATCCCGGCGCGCGAGGCGCTCAAGAAGCGGCTGACCGAGCTCTGGAACTACGAGCAGTACGGCTACAGCTGGCTCGACGAGAAGTCGCGCATGCCGGTCAGGAAGGGCGGCCGCTACTTCTACGTCGAGAAGTCCGGGACCCAGAACCAGGGCGTCCTCTACTGGTCGACCGCGCTGGATGCGCCGGGCCAGGTGCTGATCGACGCGAACACGCTTTCCGCCGATGCGACGTCCTCGCTCGCGGACTATTCGATCAGCCCGGACGGGCGCTTCGTCGCCTACGCCGTCTCCGACGGCGGCACGGACTGGGACACCTGGCACGTGCGCGAGGTGGCGACCGGCAAGGACCTGCCGGACCTCATCGGCGACACGAAGTTCACGGGCGTCTCCTGGCTCCCGGATGCGAGCGCGTTCTACTACTCGCGCTACCCGAAGGGCGCCGACGGCAAGGGCGACGACCAGCAGCAGGTCAGCGTGTATCGCCACGCGCTGGGCGCCGCGCAGGCGGACGACGCGCTCGTCTACGCGATCACGGACAACCCTCGCCACAACCCCTACGGCATCGTGACCGAGGACGGCCGCTGGCTCGTGATCATCGTCTCCTACGGGTTCGACAGCAACGCGATCCACCTGCAGGACCTCTCGAAGCCGGGCTCGCCGGTCGTGCGACTGCTCGACAAGTGGGACGGCATCTACGACTTCCTCGGCGCGATGGGCGGGAAGCTCTACTTCCGCACGACGCAGGGCGCGCCGCGCGGGCGCGTGATCGCCCTCGATCCCGCGGCGCCGGCCGCGGCGCCCATCGAGGTCGTGCACGAGGCGACCTCGACGCTGCACCAGGCGAGCCTCGTCGGCGGGCGCATCATCGCGAGCTACCTCGAGCACGCCCGCAGCCACGTCGTCGTCCACGGCGCGGACGGCAAGCGGCTGCACGACGTGAAGCTCCCGGGGCTCGGTACCGCGATCGGCTTCCCGGACGCGGCCGGCGATCCCGAGACATTCTTCGCGTACACGGACTACCTGACGCCGATGGCCCTGTACCGCTACGACGTCGCGAGCGACGCGGTGACGCCTTTCCGCAAGCCGACGGTCTCCTTCGACGGCGGGCCGTACGTGACCGAGCAGGTGTTCTACGAGAGCCGGGACGGCACGCGCGTGCCGATGTTCGTCACGCACCGGAAGGACCTGAAGCGCGACGGCGGCAACCCCACGCTGCTGTACGGCTACGGCGGGTTCGACGTGTCTCTGACGCCCGCCTACAGCGCCGCGGTCGCGGCCTGGCTCGAGCGCGGCGGCATCTACGCGGTGGCGAACCTGCGCGGCGGCGGCGAGTACGGCGCGGACTGGCACGAGGCGGGCACGAAGACGAAGAAGC
>DASSUY010000220.1:0-10797 GCA_035706525.1 Steroidobacteraceae bacterium | reverse complement strand
CTGGCCCGCCGCCGGATCGCTGCGGCGCGTCTTGTCGAGGTGCTCGAGCTGCTCGCGGAACGAGTCGACGTCGTGGAACCGGTGGTAGACGGAGGCGTAGCGCACGTAGGCGACCTCGTCGAGCACCCGCAGCTCCTCCATCACGATCTCGCCGATCGTGCGCGAGGCGACCTCGCGCTCCCCGAGCACACGCAGCCGGTGCCCGATGCGCTCGAGCGCGGCCTCGACCGCGTCGCGAGCGACCGGCCGCTTCTCCAGCGCCTTCATGATGCCGGCGCGCAGCTTCCCTTCGTCGAAGGGCTGGCGCGTGCTGTCGTTCTTGACCACCTGCGGCATGACGAGCTCGGCCGTCTCGAAGGTCGTGAAGCGCTCGCCGCAGGACTGGCATTCGCGCCGACGGCGGACCTGGTGGCCCTCGCCGGCCAGGCGCGAGTCCGTCACCTTGGTGTCGTCGTGGTTGCAGAACGGGCAGTGCACGGCCGGGGCACCGGGTGGACTGCGCTCACGCGTAGACGGGGAAGCGCCGGCAGAGCGCGAGCACCGCCTCGCGCACGCGGCGCTTCGCCGCCTCGTCGCCGATCGCGTCGAGCACGTCGGCGATCAGGCCGCCGACCTGCCGCGATTCCGCGGCGCCGAAGCCGCGCGTCGTGACCGCAGGCGTACCCAGCCTGAGCCCGCTCGTTACGAACGGCGGGCGCGGGTCGTTCGGCACGGCGTTCTTGTTGACGGTCACATGGGCCTCGCCGAGCGCGGCGTCCGCATCCTTGCCGCTGTAGTCGCGGCCTACGAGGTCGAGCAGGAAGAGGTGGTTGTCCGTCCCGCCGGACACGATGCGGTAGCCGCGTTCCTGGAGGGCCTTCACCATGGCGCGCGCGTTGTCCACGACCTGGCGCTGGTAGGACTTGAACTCGGGCGCGAGCGCCTCGAGGAAGGCGACCGCCTTCGCCGCGATCACGTGCATCAGCGGCCCGCCCTGCATGCCGGGGAACACGATGGAGTTCAGCTTCTTCGGAAGCTCGGGGTGCTCGCGCGCGAGGATGAGCCCGCCGCGCGGGCCGCGCAGCGTCTTGTGCGTCGTGCTCGTGACGACGTCGGCGTAAGGCACCGGGCTCGGATAGACGCCCGCCGCCACGAGCCCCGCGACGTGCGCCATGTCCACGACGAACCACGCGCCCACGGCGTCCGCGATCGCGCGGAAGCGCCGCCAGTCGATCACGCGCGAATACGCCGAGAACCCGGCGACGATCATCCGCGGCCGGTGCTCATGCGCCAGCCGCTCGACCTCGTCGTAGTCGATCTCGCCGGTCGCCGGGTCGAGCCCGTACTGGACCGCGTTGAAGAACTTGCCCGAGAAGTTGACCTTCGCGCCGTGGGTCAGGTGGCCGCCATGGTCGAGGCTCATGCCGAGGAGCGTCTCGCCCGGCTGCATCAGTGCGAAGTAGACGGCGGCGTTCGCCTGCGAGCCGGAGTGTGGCTGCACGTTCGCGTAGGCCGCGCCGAACAGGAGCTTGGCGCGCTCGATCGCGAGCTCCTCCGCGACGTCGACGAACTCGCAGCCGCCGTAGTAGCGCCTGCCGGGGTAGCCTTCCGCGTACTTGTTCGTGAGCACCGAGCCCTGTGCCGCAAGCACGCGCGGGCTCGCGTAGTTCTCGGAGGCAATGAGCTCGAGGTGGTCCTCCTGGCGCCGGCGCTCCGCGGCGAGCGCGCCGGCGAGCGCGGGATCGAAGGACTCGATGCTCATGTCGGGGCCGAACATGGTTTTTCCTGCGGGCTGCGCCTCGAACGGAGCGCGCAGTCTACCCGAAGCGCCCGTTTCAGGCCGCCTCGACGAGGGCCTGCAGCACGCGCGTCCAGGCGCGGGCGATGTTGCGGCGATTGTAGCCGCCGCCGCCTAGGGCGAGCATGCGGCCCCCGGCATGCCGGTCCGCCACCGCGCAGAGCCGGGACGCGGCGTGGGCGTGCGCCTCCTCGCTGAGGGCCAGGTGGGCGATCGGGTCCCCGCCGACGCTGTCGGCCCCGCACTGGAACAGCACGAACTCCGGCTCGAAGCGCTCGACGTGCGCCTCGATCGCGGGCCAGGCCGCGAAGAACTCCGCATCGCCGGCGCCGGGAGCGAGCGGCACGTTCAGCTTCGTGCCGGCCGCCGCCCCCGTGCCCGTCTCGGCGGCCGCGCCCGTTCCGGGGTAGAGGAATCGCCCGTCCTCGTGGGTGTCCGCGATGATGACCGCAGGGTCGTCCTCGAAGGCGTAGAAGACGCCGTCGCCGTGGTGCGCGTCGATGTCGACGTAGGCGATGCGCCCGAATCCCTGCTCGCGCTTCAACCGCTCGATGAGGACGCCGATGTCGTTGAACACGCAGAAGCCGGCGGCGTGCGCGCGCCCCGCGTGGTGGAGCCCCGCGATCGGCACGAAGCCGCGCCGCGCGCGGCCCTCCAGCACGCACTCCGCCGCGACCAGCGTCGCGCCCACGACGTCGCTCGCCGCCTCGAAGACGCCCTTGAAGGCGGGCGTGTCCCCGCCGTCCAGCAGTCCCTCGCCCGCCGCGGACTTCGCCGCGACGAAGTCGACGTAGCGGGCGTCGTGGAAGAGCTCGAGCTCCTCGCGCGTCGCGGTGCGGGGCGCGAGCTGCTGCACGCGGCGGTCGAGCCCGCAGGCGAGCACTTCGCGCCAGAACGCGTCGTGCCGGTCCGGCCCGAACGGGTGGCCGTCGGGGAAGCCGTAGCGGGCGATGCGCTCGCCCGCCACCACGCAGGTGCCCGATCCGCCGTCGTCTGCCACTGGCTGCCGCCCGGTCCGGAAGCTCGCATCGAGCCTAGCACGGCTGGCGGGCGGGACCCGCATCGCGGATAATCCGCGGCCCTCCAGGAACCACGCGACGCATGGCCCAGTACATTTATACGATGAACCGCGTCGGCAAGGTCGTGCCGCCGAAGCGGCACATCCTGCGCGACATCTCCCTTTCCTTCTTCCCCGGCGCCAAGATCGGCGTGCTCGGCCTCAATGGCTCCGGCAAGTCCACGCTGCTGCGCATCATGGCGGGCATCGACGCGGACATCGAAGGCGAGGCGCGCCCCCAGCCCGGCATCAAGGTCGGCCTGCTGCCGCAGGAGCCGCAGCTCGATCCGGACGCGGACGTGCGCAGCGTCGTCGAGGAGTCGGTCAAGCCGGTCAAGGACGCGCTGGCCCGGCTCGAGCAGGTATACGCGGCCTACAGCGAGCCGGACGCGGACTTCGACAAGCTGGCCGCCGAGCAGGGCGAGCTCGAGGCCTTCCTCGCGACCGTGGACGGCCACAACCTCGAGAGGCAGCTCGACGTCGCGGCCGATGCGCTCCGGCTGCCACCGTGGGACGCGAAGATCTCGCAGCTCTCGGGCGGCGAGCGGCGCCGCGTCGCGCTCTGCCGGCTGCTGCTCTCGAAGCCGGACATGCTGCTGCTCGACGAGCCGACCAACCACCTCGACGCCGAGTCCGTCGCCTGGCTGGAGAAATACCTCGAGCAGTACCCGAGCACGGTCATCTGCGTGACGCACGACCGCTACTTCCTGGACAACGTCGCCGGCTGGATCCTCGAGCTCGACCGTGGTCACGGCATTCCCTGGCAGGGCAACTACTCCTCCTGGCTCGAGCAGAAGGAGCGGCGCCTCGCGCAGGAAGAGAAGCAGCAGGAGGGCCTGCGGCGCACGCTGGAGCGCGAGCTCGAGTGGGTGCGTGCGAATCCCAAGGCGCGGCAGGCCAAGAGCAAGGCGCGATTGCGGCAGTTCGAGGAGCTCTCCTCGGTCGAGTTCCAGGCGAGGAACGAGACGAACGAGATCTACATACCGCCCGGCCCGCGCCTCGGCGACCTCGTGATCGAGGTCGAGGGCCTGCGCAAGGCCTACGGCGAGCGGCTCCTGATCGACGGCCTCTCCTTCCGGCTCCCGCAGGGCGGCATCGTCGGCATCATCGGGCCGAACGGCGCCGGCAAGACGACGCTGTTCCGCATGCTGGCCGGGCTCGAGAAGCCGGACGCCGGCACGATCCGAGTGGGCCCCACGGTGCAGATCGCCTACGTCGACCAGTCGCGGGACAAGCTCGACGACTCGAAGACGGTCTGGCAGGAGATCTCGGGCGGGCAGGACATCATCAAGGTCGGCAACTACGAGACCGCTTCCCGAGGCTACGTCGGCCGGTTCAACTTCCGCGGCAACCAGCAGCAGCAGCAGATCGGCGAGCTGTCCGGGGGCGAGCGGAACCGCGTCCACCTCGCGAAGCTCCTCCGGAGCGGTGCGAACGTGCTGCTCCTGGACGAGCCGACGAACGACCTCGACGTGGAGACCCTCCGCGCGCTGGAGGAGGCGCTGCTGACCTTCCCCGGTTGCGCCGTGGTGATCTCCCACGACCGCTGGTTCCTCGACCGCATCGCGACCCACATCCTCGCATTCGAGGGCGACAGCGAGGTCGTCTGGTTCGAGGGCAACTACCAGGAGTACGTCCAGGACCTCAGGCGGCGGAAGGGCGAGGACGCCGACCAGCCGCACCGCCTGCGCTACAAGCCGCTCCACGCCTAGGGGACTGTCACCTTTTTCCGGCCCTGCGGAAAAAGGTGACTGTCCCCTCCAGTTCTCCGTAGACTCCGCATCCGTGGCCGTCTACATCGACTCCTCGGGACGCCTGCACCACGACCAGGAGAGCGCGCTCGCGCTCGTGTGCCCGCACTGCCAGGTCCTGGCCCACATCACCCCGGTCTCGGTGCCCGACTTCAACGCCCTGCAGCAGCACAAGCCCGCGCAGGTGGGCATCGTCTACCGCTGCGCCGCCTGCAACGCGCCCGTGTTCCTCAAGTTCACCGTCAAGCTCTACGGCGGCAGCCGCGTAGAGCTCGCGCCGGGATTCACCGAGCTCGAGCGGGCGCGCGAGAAGTTCAACTTCACCTACCTGCCGGAGGACACGGAGGCGCTCCTCAAGGAGACCTTCGCCTGCTTCACGGCCGGCTGCTACAACGCCTTCGCCTCGATGTGCCGCCGCGTCGCGCAGCGGACCTTCGCGGACCTCGGCGCCGACGGCAAGCTCGAGCTGTACAACGAGCTCGCGAACGTGAAGCGCCTCGCGGAGATCGACGACGCGACCTTCGAGTCGGTCAAGCGGATCCTGTTCGACTTCGATGAGCCCGGCCGCGGCAACCTGCCCGCGATCGACGGCTTCCAGGCCGGCGTCCTGCTCGAAGTGCTGAAGGACCTGCTCTACCAGGCGTACGTGCGCCGCGGCCGGCTGCAGCAGGCGATGATGGTCCGGCGCTACTTCGCCGAGGACGGCGGCAACGTCACGCAGCTGCCCGGCGCGCGCTCCTGAGGCCGTTCAGCCGACCCACACCCGCGCGTTCCTGAAGATCCGCATCCAGCCGCTGTCCTCACCGGCCGAGGGCGGGTGCCAGGAATTCTGCACGGTTCGGAAGACCCGCTCCGGGTGCGGCATCAGGATCGTCACGCGGCCGTCCGCCGAAGTGAGGCCGGCGATCCCGTCCGGGGAACCGTTCGGGTTGGCGGGATAGCGCGTGGCGACGCGTCCCTGGTTGTCCACGAAGCGGAGCGCGACCAGCGGCTCGGCCGCGAGCGCGTCGGAGGCGCTCTCGAACACCGCGCGGCCTTCGCCGTGGGCGACCGCGATCGGCAGCTGCGAACCTTCCATCCCCGCGAAGAACGGCGACCGCGAGGGCGCGACCTCGACCATCGACAGGCGCCCTTCGAACTGCTCGGAACGGTTGCGGCGGAATCGCGGCCAGTGCGCGGCGCCCGGGATCAGCTCGGACAGCGCGGCGAGCATCTGGCAGCCGTTGCAGACGCCGAGCGTGAAGCGGCCCGTGCGCGCGAACCAGTCGTCAAACAGCGCGCGCGCGCGCGGGTTGAAAAGGATCGACTTGGCCCAGCCCTCGCCGGCGCCGAGCACGTCGCCGTAGCTGAAACCGCCGCAGGCGACGAGGCCGGCAAAGCGCTCGAGCGTCGCGCCGCCGTCGATGATGTCCGTCATGTGCACGTCGACGGCGTTGAAACCCGCCCGGTCGAAGGCCGCGGCCATCTCCACCTGGCTGTTCACGCCCTGCTCGCGGAGGATCGCGACGCTGGGCCGCGCGCCCTTCAGCACGTAGGGGGCGGCGACGTCTGCGTCGGGATCGTACGTGAGCCGCCAGGCGAGGCCCGGGTCGGCGGCGTCGAGCCGCGATTCCCGCTCCTCGTCCGCGCAGGCCGGGTCGTCTCGCAGGCGCTGCATGCGCCAGCTCGTCTCCGACCAGGCCGCGTGCAGCTCGACGCGCGGCGCGTCGACGAGGACGCGCCCCGCGGCCGAGATGCGGATGCGATCCCCCGCGCGCGCGACGCCGATCCGGCGCGCGAAGACCGCCAGGCCCTGCTGCGCGAGCACGGCGAGCGCCGCCGCGGCGTCCGCCGCCCGCACCTGCAGCACGGCGCCGAGCTCCTCGCTGAAGAGCGCGGCATTCGGCCGCTCCGTCGCGCCGAGGTCGACTTCGAGCGCGGCCCGGCCTGCGAAGGCCATCTCGAGCAGCGTGACCGCGAGGCCGCCGTCGGAGCGGTCGTGGTAGGCGAGCAGGAGCCCCGCGTCGGCGAGCTCCCGGATCGCGCGGAAGAAGAACGCGAGCCGTGCCGGGTCGTCGAGGTCCGGCGGCGCGTCGCCCGTGCGCGAGTAGACCTGCGCGAGGCAGGAGCCGCCCAGCCGGTCGCGGCCGGCGCCGAGGTCGACCAGGATGAGCGCGGTCTCGCCGTCGTCGGTCGCGAGCGTCGGCGTCAGCGTCCGGCGGACGTCCGCGACCGGCGCGCAGGCCGTGATGACGACCGACAGCGGGGAGGCGACCTCCTTCTCCGAGTCGCCTTCGCGCCAGCGCGTGCGCATCGAGAGCGAGTCCTTGCCCACCGGGATCGCGACGCCGAGCGCCGGGCACAGCTCCTCGCCGAGCGCGCGCACCGTGTCGTAGAGGTCCGCGTCCTCCGCCGGGTCGCCGCAGGACGCCATCCAGTTGGCGGAGAGCTTGACGTCGCCGAGCGCGCGCACGTCCGCGGCCGCGATGTTGGTTAGCGCCTCGCCGACCGCCATGCGTCCCGAGGCGGGCGGGTCGAGAAGCGCGATCGCGGGCCGCTCGCCGAGCGCCATGGCCTCCCCCGTGCGGCCGACGAGCGCGGAAGCCGTGACGGCGACGTCGCTGGCCGGGACCTGCCAGGGGCCGACGAGCGGATCCCGGCAGATGAGGCCGCCGACGCTGCGGTCCCCGATCGTGACCAGGAAGCCCTTGTCGGCGACGGCGGGCAGCCGCAGGAGGCGTTCGAGCGCTTCTCGCGCGTCCACCGACTCGGGGTCGAAGCCGTCGCCGGCGCGCCTCGCGCGGGTGGCGCTGCGCCGCATGCGCGGCGGCCGGCCGAGCAGGTCCTGGATCGGCATGTCCACGACGCGCTCGCCGCTGCGCGAGTCCTCGACCAGCAGCCGGCCGTCGTCCGCGGCCGTGCCGATCACCGCGAACGGGCAGCGCTCGCGCCGGCACAGCGCGACGAATCCCTCGAGCGAGGCCTCATCGAGCGCGATGACATAGCGCTCCTGCGCCTCGTTGCACCAGATCTCGAGCGGCGACATGCCGGGCTCGTCGCTCGGCACCTGCGCGAGCTCGATCCGCCCGCCGCCCGGCGCGACGACCTCGGGCACGGCGTTCGACAGGCCGCCGGCGCCGACGTCGTGGATCACGAGGACCGGGTTCGCCTCCCCCATCGCCCAGCAGGCGTCGATGACCTGCTGCGCGCGGCGCTGCATCTCGGGATTGCCGCGCTGGACGGAGGCGAAGTCGAGCTGCTCGCTGCCGGCGCCGCTGCCTTGCGAGGAAGCCGCGCCGCCCCCGAGGCCGATCAGCATCGCCGGGCCGCCGAGCAGCACGAGCGGCGCGCCCGCGGGGACCTTCCGCTTCTCGACGTGCGCGCGACGGATGTTTCCGACGCCGCCCGCGATCATGATCGGCTTGTGGTAGCCGCGCACGACCTCGCCTCGCGGCGAGGCGACGCGCTGCTCGAAGCTGCGGAAGTAGCCGAGGATGCCCGGCCGGCCGAACTCGTTGTTGAAGGCCGCCGCGCCGATCGGGCCCTCGAGCATGATGTCGAGCGCGGAGGCGATCCGCGCGGGCCGGCCGTTGTCCGGTTCCCAGGGCTGCACGAAGCCCGGGATCCTGAGGTTCGACACCGTGAAGCCGACGAGGCCGGCTTTCGGCTTCGCGCCGCGGCCGGTCGCGCCTTCGTCCCGGATCTCGCCGCCGGAGCCCGTCGACGCGCCCGGGAAGGGCGAGATGGCGGTCGGGTGGTTGTGCGTCTCCACCTTCAGCAGGATGTCGATCGGCTCCTCGTGCCAGCGGTACTCGCGGGTCGCCGCGGGCGCGAAGTACCGGCGCCCGCGCGGCCCCTCGATGACCGCGGCATTGTCGCTGTAGGCGGACAGGACGCCCGCCGGGCTCTTGTCCCGGGTGTTGCGAATCATCGCGAACGGCGAGCGCGCCATCCGCGCGCCGTCGACCGTCCAGTCGGCGTTGAAGATCTTGTGGCGGCAATGCTCGCTGTTCGCCTGCGCGAACATCATGGCCTCGACGTCGGTCGGGTCGCGCCCGAGGCGGGCGAACACCTCCGCGAGGTAGTCGATCTCGCCTTCCGATAGCGCGAGCCCCATCGAATCGTTCGCGCGGCGAAGCGCCGCCTGCGCGTCGCCCCCGAGCGCGATGCGGCCGAGCGGGCGGCGCTCGTGGGTCTCGAAGAGCCGGGACGCCTCGGCGACGTCGTGCAGCACCGTTTCCGTCATCGGGTCGTGCAGGGCGCCGGCGAGCGCATCGAGCGCGGGGCGACCGAGCGGCCGCCCGGCGTCGATCCGCCAGCTCCGGCCCCGCTCGATCCGCCGCACCGCGACGAGTCCGCAGACGTGCGCGATGTCGGTCGCCTTCGACGACCAGGGCGAGACGGTCCCGAGCCGCGGCACCGTGTAGAGGGGCTGCCCCGGCGCCTCGGGCTGCGCGTCGGCGTCGACGTCCAGCAGGCGCTCGAGCACCGCCTTCCCGGCGGCGTCCAGGGCGTCCGTTTCGACGAAATGGACGAACTCGACCGCGACCGCGCGCACCGAGGGCTCGATGCGCCTCAAGGCCGCGAGCAGCCTTTCGATCCGGAAGTTCGAGAGTGCGCTGGGGCCCCGGTACCGAAGCAGCATCAAGCGGTCAGCGCTTCACGCCCGGATCGCTGCCGGCCGGATACAGGGGGACGGGGAACGGGGCCACGTTGCCGCCTTCGAGCGCGCTGATCTTGCTGACCCCCTGTTTCCGGACCTCGTCGATTCGGATCACCGAGTGCATCGGCAGGTAGCTGCGCTTGACGCCCGCAAACTCGGCCTTGATGCGCTCCTCCGTGGGGTCGAGGACCACGGTGCTGCGCTCGCCGAACACGAGTTCCTCGATCTCGATGAAGCCGAACAGCCCCCCGCTGCTCACCTTGCGGGCGTAGACCTCGTAGACCTTCCCCTGGTTGACGAATACGACCCTGAAGATGTGACTGGTGGCCATGGTCCGGATGGGGGCTTGCCTAGCCGTGGGCGCGTTATTATACGGGCGATGGCGCTCCGCCTGAAAATCATCAGCGACAACGCCGCCTCCGCCGGCGAGCACACGCGCTGGACTTTCGGCGTGAACGGCGGGCGGATCGGCCGCCACTCGACCAACGACTGGGTCCTGCGCGACCCCGAGCGCTACGTGTCCGGCCGCCACGCCGAGATCGAGCATCGCGCCGGCACCTGGCTCCTGCACGACACGAGCACGAACGGCACCTTCGTCAACGATTCCGAGGAGGCGCTGGGCCCCACCCAGCCGCACCAGCTCTCGAATGGCGACCGCTTCCGCATCGGCGAGTACGAGATCGAGGCGGAGATCACGGGCGGCAACGACTTTCCCGCGCAGGAGTCGGCGCCGGTCAATGTGACCGACCTCGATTCGTCGTTCGAGGTGAAGAACTTCATCTCGACCGGGCGTCGCGAGAAGGAGCGCGAGGCCCAGGCCGCGCCGCGCGCGCGTCCCGAGGCGCCGCCGCGGAATGTCCCGCCGCCGGCCGCCGCAGCGCCGACGCCCCCTCCCCGCGCGCCGGACCTCGAGCTGTGGCCCGGGCTCGTGTCGTTCTGCAAAGGGGCCGGGATCGACCCCATCGCGCTGCCCGCCGAAGTCCGCGGCACCGCGCTCGCGCAGGCGGGCCAGCTGCTGCGCGAGACGCTCGTGGGCTTTTCCGAGCTCGCGCGCACGCGCGCCGACTTCGCGAGCGAATTCGGAATCTCCTCCGGCGCACGCCGGCGCGACGCGACCGGCGCCTTCGCACGCATCGCCGCCGTCGAGCAGGTCGTCGAGCAGATGCTCTCCGGGCGCGGCCCGGGGGAGGCCCGCGCCGTCGACGAGATCAGGAGCCAGTTCGCCCGCGCGCGTCAGCACGAGGCGGCGACGACCGCAGCTTTGCGCGAGGCGCTGGCGGCCGTGTTCGACAAGCTGAACCCGGAAGCGCTCGAGGAGCAGCTCGGCCGCCGTGCCCAGGGCGCGGTCGGCGTCGACCTGCAGGCCCGGCTCTGGAACCGGTATCGCGAACTCTTCCGAGCGACGATCCAGGCGGGCGACGCGGGCCTGCCGGCGCAGTCCGCTCTCCGCGCTAGTCCCGCTCGCCGGGATCCGGCGCGTTGCCGCCCGCCGCGATGTTCTCGTAGGCGCGCGCGAAGGCGACCAGGAAAGTCGCCGGCAATCCGGCATCGCCCGCCTGGACGGTGGCGC
>DASSUY010000219.1:0-2991 GCA_035706525.1 Steroidobacteraceae bacterium | reverse complement strand
CCTGGGCCTTCAGCGCCCGCGCGAGGCCGTGCAGCGACCAGCCATTCTCGGGGTTGCGCTTCAGCTCCTCGCGGAAGGCCTTCTCCGCATCCGCGGGCTTGCCCGCGTCCAGGAGCACGGCGCCGAGCTGCAGGCGCGTCGGCCAGTTCCAGGCCGGCGGCTCGTCGTAGGGCAGCGTGTCCTCGACGGTGACCGCGGTCGTCAGCGCCGCGATGGCGCCGTCGTAGTCCTTCTGCGCGCGCGCGATCTCGGCCGCGGCGAAGCGCTCCGCGATCTTGACGCCGCCGATCAGCGAATAGCGGTCCCAGGCGAGCATCTTCTCGATCACCGGGCTCGTCGCCGCCGGCAGCAGGGCCGCGTGGAAGGCCTTGGCGTCCTCGATCCGTCCCTGCGCGACGGCGGCCATCGCCTGGCCGTAGTTCCACATCGCCTGCATGTAGGGAAGGTCGTCCGCCGGCTTCGGCATCGCCGCGACTTCGTCCCAGCGGCCGAAGCGGACCGCGGCGAAGAGCGGCGTCGTCGCGAAGTTCTGCATCGCCTCAAAGCCGGGCGTGCGCATCAGCTTCGGGTCGCTCGTCCGCTCCCCGGTGTGCGCCGCCGCGTCCTTGGCGAGCTGGCTCGCGCCTTCCATCGTCGCCGCGAACCACAGGAAGTGGTGGTTGTGCGGCACGTAGCCGAGCGGGTACACGCCCGGGCCGGGCTTGCAGATCGCGAGGTAGGCGTCGTCCGCGCCGATCGCCTTCTGGTTCGCGATCACCGCGTCGTGGTAACGGCCGACGCGCGCGTAGATGTGGGCGGGCATGTGCACGAGGTGGCCCGAGCCCGGCAGGAGCTCCCGCAGCGTGTCCGCCGCGGCGACGCCCTTCGACGGGTCGGGAGAAGCCTCGACCGCGTGCACGTAGAGGTGCAGCGCGCCGGCGTGCTTCGGGTTCCGCGCGATCACCGACTCGAGTTGCGAGACGACGTCGGCGGTGTGGCCCTTGGGCTGGCCCGCGGCGTCCCAGTAGTCCCAGGGCTGCAGGTCCATCTGCGCCTCGGCGTGCAGCGTCACGATGTCGAGGTCGTCGGGATACTTCGCGGCGAGCTCGCCCATCGCGACCTCGTAGGCCTCGTCGAGCGGGCGGCGATCCTCGGGCGGATTCTCCGCGTAGCGCGCCGACAGCGCCTTGATGAAGTCCCGCTCCTTCTCCGAGACGCCGGACGCCGCGCGCTGCGCGCGCTGCAGGCGGTCCCAGGCCTTCGGGTTGTTCGCGGGATCCATCGACGCGTTCACGTGCGGCCCGAGCACGAGCGCGGCGCCCCACCAGCACATCGCGCAGTCGGGGTCGAGCTCGGCGGCCTTGAGGAACGAGCGCTCCGCGGCGTCGTGGTTGAAGCCGTAGGTCATCGCGAGGCCCTGGTCGAACCAGCGCTGGACCTCCGCGTTCTTCGCGGTGACCGGCATGCTGTAGTCGCCAAGGCCCTCGATCAGGTTGGCGCCGACGGGCGCGAGGTCGGGCAGCGGCGCCTCGGCATGCCGCTTGCCGTACCACCAGAACCCGGCGGCCGCGAGCGCAACGACGACGACCGCCACCAGGATATTTCGATTCATGAGGTGCTCCCGTGGCTCCCAAAAACCGGCCGGGGATTTTAGCACCGCGCCGGGCCGCCATCGCCGCCCTCGGCTGGACGGTCCGGGAAACGCACGCCTAGAATCCGGCTCGCCCGAAGGGGAGATCCCATGAAGAACCCGCCCGTCCTCCGCGGCCTCGCGACCGCCCTCCTCGCCTTCGCCCTGGCCGCCCCGGCGGCAGGGGCCGAGCCCCCGGCCCCAGCCGGTCCCGAGGCGCTCGCCCAGCTCTTCGCCGAATGGCGTGCATTCGAGCACCCGCCCCTGAAGGACGGCGCCCCGGATTACTCGGCGGCGACGTTCGAGCGCCGGCACGCGGAGCTCAAGGCATACCGCGACCGCCTCGAGGCGATCGACACCACAGGCTGGCCGGTCGAGGCGCTCGTGGACCAGGCGCTCGTCCGCGCCGAAATGAACGGCTTCGACTTCTACATGCGCGTCCTGAAGCCCTGGGCCCGCGACCCGGCCTTCTACCAGACGGTCTGGCCGGAACAGAGCGACACGCCCGCGCACGAGGGCACGGTACACCACGACATCATCGACCTGTGGACGTACCGGTTCCCGCTCTCGCGGGAGGACGAGGCGCGCCTCGCCCGGGCGCTGGCGACGATTCCGCCGCTGCTCGCCCAGGCTCGCGGGAACCTCACGGGCAACGCCCACGACCTCTGGGTCACGGGCGCAGGCACGATGCGCGGCCAGGTCGCGACGCTCGACGAGCTCGCGAAGAAGACCGCCGGCGCCGGGCGGGCGCTGCGCAGGGCGATCGCGGAGGCCAGGACGGCGACCGGGGAATTCGTCGCGTGGCTGGACGCCGAGGCGCCGTCGAAGACCGGACCCTCCGGCATCGGCAAGGAGAACTACGACTGGCTGCTGAAGAACGTCTACCTCCTGCCGATGACCTGGGAGTCGGAGGTGGACCTCCTGCGGCGCGAGCTCGCGCGCGCCCACGCCTCGCTCGCGCTCGAAGAGGCGCGGAACGCCGGCCTCCCGCCGCTGCCGGTCATCGAGACGCCGGAGGAGTACCAGCGCCGGGGCAACGAGGCGGTCACGCGATTCCTCGACTTCCTGCGCAAGCGCGACCTCTACCCGATGCGCGAGAACATGGACCCGGCGCTTCGGGCGAAGGTCGGGGAGTTCGTGCCGATCGAGTCGCGCAACTTCTTCGCGATCGCGACCCACTACGAGCCGCTGACGCTCTACACGCACTTCTACCACTGGTGGGACCTCGCGCGGATGCGGGACGAGCCGCACGCGAGCCCCGTCCGCCGCGAGCCCCTCCTCTACAACATCTGGGCGTCGCGCTCGGAGGGCATGGCGACCGCGATGGAGGAGTTCATGCTCCACGCCGGGCTGTACGACTCGCAGCCGCGCGCGCGGGAGAT
>DASSUY010000218.1:0-3411 GCA_035706525.1 Steroidobacteraceae bacterium | reverse complement strand
CGTGGCGCCTTTGGCATGACGGCGGGTGAAGAAATCGATGACGGTCAAGCGGTCCCCCTGATCCCCGGAAGGATGCTCGCGGACCGCCTGGGGGCGTGTCGGTGTTTCAGGAAGTCGTCCTGTGGGACTCGTCCTACCTGGCAAAAGGTCGGCGGCGGCCCGGTAGGCCGCCACACATTACAAATGAAAATGAATCGAGCCTTGGCCGTCAGCCGCCCGCCGCGCGCCCGGGAAACTGCAGGAACATCTCGGCGATGACCTTGTTGATCGCCGCGCGCGGGTCGGCCATCACCTTCTTCGTGAGCCGGCCTTCCGCGATGCCTTCCCAGACGACCTGCTTGCGGGCGAGGTCGACGACGTCGACGTTGGCGGTGCCCGTGCGATAACGGACCGTTTCCACCTCCGGCGGGAAGGCCGCCGCGCCGTAGAGGCCGCCGCGGTAGCCGTAGTAGCCGTAGCCGTAGCCGAAGGTCGACCCCGGCGTCGTGCGGACGTCGACGTTCTCCTGCGAGTTCGCGTTGAAGTTCACGAGGAGGTCGGCGGGGCCGTTCTCGACGTACTTGTACCCGCGCGCGTCCATCTCCCGGCGGATCGCCTCCTTGAAGTACGAGGAGATCGGCGTCGAGTAGCCGGGCCGGTCGAGACCCGTCTTCTCCGGGAACATGTATGTCTTGTACGAGGCGAGGTTCGCGCCCGGATCCAGGTTGGCGCGTATGGTCGGGCCGGATTCGCAGCCGGCGATCATCGTGAGCGCCAGCGCGCCGGCCATGAGCAGTCTGTTCATCGATTCGACCCCCAGTCTGGGTTGGGTTCGGGCGTCCTGCACCCCGTTGGACGGGTCGTGCCCCCGCATTGTAGGCCCGGCGGGGCGCCGCGGTGCGAACGAAGTAGGTGGGAGGCGCCCGGTTGAGGCATTATCGCGTAAACGACAAAGGGGCGGGACGAGCGTCCCGTTCACGGCCTGATGACCTGTCTCCGACGTCCCGCGATGTCCGGGCGCGTTCCTGCCGCATTGCAGCATGCGGCGGCGGACGCCCGGGCCGCGCGTTCGTGCCCACGAAGAAAGAAGAAACCAGGAGGTCCTGCATGAATCGGTTCCTGTCCCCCGTGAGCTTCGCGCTGGCGCTGGTGCCGGCGGTCGCGCTCGCCCAGCAGCCGGCGGCCTGCGAGCGCGTGGAGTTCTCCGAGGAGGTGCTCGCCCGCTTTCCGAACATCCGCTCCGCCTGCCTGGACGTGATCACGAAAGGCGACAACCAGTACGCGGTCGTCAAGGCGACCCTCGTGAGCGCGACGCCGAGGCGCATGACCGTGCGCATCAAGCGGCCGGACGGCTCGCTGTCGGATCCGGTCGGGATCAACGTGACGCCCAGCGATCGCGTCAAGATCGACGGCAAGCCGACGGCGATCCAGGACATCGCGATCGGCCAGGAGCTGACGACCTACATCGGCGTCACGGACCCGGGAATCGGTTTCGAGCCCGTCGACGAATCCACGCTCATCGATTTGACCGCCGTGCCCGCGACGTCCGAGCCGGAAGCGGCGCCGTCCGACCAGAAGGAGTGAGTAAGCCATGAAGACAAGCACAACGATCCTCGCGGCCGCGCTCACGCTCGCCGCCTGCGCGGCGCCGCCGCCGAAGCCGGTGGTCCGCGAGAACCTCGTGACGAAGACGGCGACGGTCGAGTCCGTCGACGCGGCGAGCCGCCTCGTGACGATCCGCACCGAGGATGGCTACGCGACGACCGTGAAGGTCAGCGACGCCGTCAAGAACCTGCCGCAGGTGAAGGCCGGCGACAAGGTCAACGTGAGCTACTACGAGGCGCTCGCGGCGGAGGTCAAGAAGCCGGGCGAGGGCGTCGAGGGGGTGCAGGCCGACGTCAGCACCGTCACGGCGCCGCCCGGCTCCATGCCGGCGGCGGGCGCGGGCGTGCTCCTGCGCACGACCGTCACAATCGATTCCGTGGACAAGCAGATGAACACGGTCACGTTCAAGAACGCCGACGGCCTCCTGCGGACCGTCGCCGTGCAGACACCGGAAGGCCAGAAGTTCATCAAGGGCCTGAAGAAGGGCGACAACGTCGAGGTGGCCTACACCGAGGCGCTCGCCATCGAAGTGAAGCCGGTCAACTGAGCCGGGCGTCACCGGAGCCGGAACTGCTTCGCAGTGCGCGGAAGCTGATCCTCATCGCGGCGGCGGCCGCGGCGCTCGTCGCCGTGTACGCCGCCGTGGGGTTCTGGCTCGTCCCGAAGCTCCTGCGGGCGAAGGCCGAGTCCTTCGTCGCCGACAACTACCAGCGCACGCTCACGATCGGCGACGTGCGCTTCAACCCGTTCACGCTCCAGCTCGAGGTCGACGGCTTCTCGCTGCCCGACGCGGATGGCGAGCCGCTCGCGAGCTTCGAGTCGCTGGTCGTGAACACGCAGATCTCGAGCCTCTGGCGGCGCGGCGCGAGCTTCGAGGAGATCTCGCTCACGCATCCCTACCTCCGGCCCGTCATCCGGAAAAACGGCGAGCTGAATTTCGCGGACCTCGTGAAGCCCTTCCCGGAGGAGCCGCCCCCCGAGGGCGAGGAGGAAGAGGAACCGCCGCGCCTCTTCGTCGCGCAGCTCCGGATCGGGGGAGGCCACGCGCACTTCGAGGACCGGCGGCTCGAGACGCCCTACGTCGCGGACCTCAAGCCCCTCGCCATCGAGGTGCGCGACTTCAGCACGGTCGGCAGCAGCGACAATGCGTACGGCCTGCACGCGGAGGCGGGCTCGGGCGCGAGCCTCGACTGGGGCGGCAGCTTCACGCTCTCGCCGCTCGCCTCGGAGGGCCGCTTCAAGTTCGAGAACCTCGACATCACGAAGCACTGGGCGTACCTGCGCGACTCGGCGGGCTTCGAGGTGACCGGCGGGACGCTCCGCTTCGACGGCGAGTACGACTTCGCGGCGATGGACAGCGGCACGCAGTTCGTCGCGAAGCTGCGCGAGCTCGGCATCGCCGGCCTCGGCATCCGCCGCATCGGCGAGGAGGCGGACACCGCGAAACTCGATGCGGTGACGGTGAGCGGCGTCGACTTCGACCTCGGCAAGAACGCGGCGAGCATCGAGAAGGTCCTCGTCGAGGGCGGGTCGGTTACGGCCTGGCGCGATGCGGCGGGCCAGCTGAACCTTGCGAACCTCACGAAGCCGGCGGGCGAGGGGGCAGCCGAGGCGGAGGTGGCAGTGCAGACGCCCGCGCCTGCCGCGGAAACCGCTCCGCCTGCAGACGCTGAGCCCGGCGCCTCGCCGGCGTTCTCGTTCAGCGCGCCGGACATCGAGTTGAAGGGCGTCGTCGTCGAGGTCGAGGACCGCCAGCCGGAGCCGCCGATCAGGCTGAAGCTCGACCCGTTCAACCTCCGCATCACGGGGTTCTCGAACGCGCCGGAC
>DASSUY010000217.1:0-5648 GCA_035706525.1 Steroidobacteraceae bacterium | reverse complement strand
CTCGCCGAGACGTACTGGTCGACGGGCGCCTTGGACGATGCGCTCGGCACGCTCGACTCGGCCAACCAGTCGCTCGCGATCGCCGCCGAAGGAGGCACCGGCCTGCGGCTCGGGCAGCTGCGTCTCCTGACCGTGTCGGTGGAGCGCAACGCGGACGCCGGGCGCTTCGAGAACGCCCGCGTGTACGCGGGTGAGCTGGCGAAACAGGCGGCCGCCCTGCGGGCCAGCGAAGCCAAGGACAGCCGCGTGCCGGTCCGCGGCGAAATCCTCGAAACCCAAGCCAGGGCGCTGATCGCGGCCGCAGGCGGCGACTGGCGGGCCGCCCGCGCGCTCAGCAGCGAGGGCGCATCGCGCGCCGAAGCCATTCAGGCCCGGGAAGGCTCCGACACGCTCTGGAAGTTCGCCCTGCTCACCAACACGAACCAGCTGAAAGCCGAGTCGGAACTGGCGCTCGGGGACTTCGCGTCGGCCGAGCAGAGTGCGCGCGCGGCCAAGGCGGCCAAGGACCAGTTGAATATCGAGCCTGTGGTCGACGGCCGGACGCAAGCGTACCTCTCGACGCTGCTCGCAGCCGCGCTCGCGCAGCAAGGCCGCATCGCCGAGGCGAAGGCCGTCATCGACCCCGCCGTGAAGTTCAACCGGGATCTCGCTGCCCGCAACCAGGGCGACGAGTTGCAGAAGCTCGAGCTGGCAGCGGCGCTGTACGCGCAGGCACTGGCCGACCCTTCGCGGCGCGCGGCGCTCTTGCGGGAGTCGCGCGGCCTGCTCGCCGGACTGCCGGGACCGATGAAGTCGCTGGCGACCGTCCGGACTTGGACGCGACGAATCCAGGACGCCAGCGCCTGATCCGCGCGGAGGTCGCAAGGCAGGCCGCCGGCCGCTAGACTCCCGCGGCATGATCTTCCGGAAATGGACGGGCCGCATCCGCACGGCGCAGGCGGACGAATACGTCCGCTACGTGGAGGAAACGGGCGGCCACCACTACGCCTCCACCGAGGGAAACCTCGGCTACCAGATCCTGCTGCGCGACCTCGGCGACGGCACGAGCGAGGTGTCCACGATCAGCTGGTGGACGGACCTCGATGCGGTGCGGCGTTTCGCGGGCGAGGACTACGCGGTTGCGCGCTACTACGCCGAGGACGACCAGTACCTGATCGACCGCCCAAGATGGGTCGAGCACCACGAGGTGCGCCATTCCGATCTCTCCCGGCTGAAGGGCTGAAGCGCTTGCGGGAGCCCGCGGCCGCCCCCATGTCCGTCGGGTGACCGCCGTCGCGAGAATCTGGACGATCGGGCATTCCACCCGTCCCCTGGACGAATTCCTCGAACTGCTCGCGCAGCACGAGCTGGAGGCCGTCGCTGACGTGCGGCGATTTCCCGGTTCCCGGCGGAACCCGCAGTACGCGGGGACGGCGCTCGCCGAGTCGCTGGTCGCGCGGTCGCTGGAGTATCGCTGGATCCCGGCCTTGGGCGGACGGCGCGAGCCGAAGCCGGATTCCCCGAACACCGGCTGGCGAAACGCGTCCTTCCGCGGCTATGCGGACCACATGGAGACGGAGGAATTCGCGGCGGGCCTGGCGGAGCTTCGCGAGCTCGCCGGCCGGCGTCGCACGGCGATCCTCTGCGCGGAGTTGCTCTGGTGGCGATGCCACCGCTCGCTGATCTCCGACCTGCTGCGCAGCGAGGGCACGGAGGTCGTGCACATCCGGGACGCGGCGGATTCGTCCGTGCACACCTACACCCAGCCGGCCCGCATCGTGGGCGGCCGCCTGAGTTACGTTCCGGTGGGGGCGCAGGCGCAGCTCGCGATTTTTCCCGACGAGCGTTGAGCCACGCGCGTCAGGCCGTTTCGCGCCGCCTTCCGCCGGTGCCCATCCAGGAGCCAAGGAACCCTCGAGCGCGAGCTTGATGAAGAGGTAGGGCAGGCCCCAGAGCAGGGACAGGGCGACGAAGGCGACCCAGGCGCGAAGGCTCATGCGCCCACTCTACCGGCTCGCATCGTCGCGGACGCGGGCGTAGTCTCGGTGCGATGCGGAACAGCGAATCCGACGCGCTCGTGATCTTCGGCATCACGGGCGACCTCGCCTACCGGAAGATCATTCCCGCGATCTACGGCCTCCTGCGGCGCGGACGGCTGCCGGGCCCGGTGATCGGCGTCGCGCGCGAGGACTGGACCGCCGACCGGCTTCGCGCCAGCCTCCGGGACCACGGGAAGGACGTCGACGAGGCCGGCTCCGCGTCGCTGCAGGAGCGGGTCCGCTACGTTGCGGGCGACTACCGCGACCCCGACACCTTCCGGAGGCTCCGCAGGGCGCTCGGCGATGCGCAGGCGCCGCTGCATTACCTGGCCATTCCGCCCAGCCTTTTCGGGGAAGTGGTTTCGCGGCTCGACGCTTCAGGCTGCGCCCGCGGTGCCCGCGTCGTGGTCGAGAAGCCGCTCGGGCGCAACCTCGCGACCGCGCAGGCGCTCAACCGCTGCCTACTGAAGGTGTTCGACGAGTCGCAGGTCTTCCGCATCGACCACTTCCTCGGCAAGGAGCCGGTCCAGAACCTGCTTTATTTCAGGTTCGCCAATGCGTTCCTCGAGCCGCTGTGGAACCGGGAGCATGTCGAGAGCGTGCAGCTCACCATGGCGGAGTCCTTCGGCGTGGGGAGCCGCGGCCGCCTCTACGAGGAGCTCGGCGCGATCCGCGACGTCGTGCAGAATCACCTGCTGCAGGTCGTGAGCCTGCTCGCGATGGAACCGCCGGCGAGCCTCGCGAGCGACGCGCTCCGGGATGCAAAGGTCAAGGTGCTGAAGACGGTTCAGCCTCTGGAGGCGCGCGACGTCGTGCGCGGCCAATATGCCGCATATCGCCAGGAACCGGGCGTCGCGGCGGACTCACAAGTCGAGACTTTCGCGGCGCTGCGCCTCTTCATCCACTCGCCGCGCTGGGCCGGGGTGCCGTTCCTCGTCCGCGCAGGCAAACGCCTCCCCCTGACCGCCACCGAAGTCATGGTGCGCCTGCGGCCTCCCCCGCGCGACCTGTTCCACGACGCGCGTGAGGCACCCAACCACGTGCGCTTTCGGCTCGGCCCGGACCGCGTCTCCATCGGCCTCGGCGTGCACACGAAAGTGCCGGGCGAAGCGATGCAGGGCCGCGCGAGCGAACTCCTCATGTGCGACGAGCCGGGCGGCCGGAGCGAGTACGAGCGCCTGATCGGCGACGCGCTCCGCGGCGACCCGACCCTGTTTGCGCGCCAGGACTCGGTGGAGGCGGCGTGGCGCGTCGTGGAAAACGTGGTCGCAAGCGGCGGAGCAACCACGCCGTACGCAGATGGGAGCTGGGGGCCGCTCGAAGCCGATGCCTTGGCCGCGGAGACTGGCGGTTGGCACAACCCGGGCACCGGCTGCTGAATGCGTCGCCAGGCTGCCTGCGGAGGACGGCATTGAAGTGGGTCGTGTCCGGCGACGTTGCGACCGCCGAACGTGCGGCGGCGCGATATATCGCGATGCGCCTCCGGGACGCCGTGCAGGAGCGCGGGCGGGCGACGTTCGCGATCAGCGGCGGCCGGTCGCCCTGGGGCCTGTTCGGAGGGCTCGCCTCGCAGGATGTCGAATGGCACGCCGTGCATCTGTTCCAGGTGGACGAGCGCATCGCGCCGCAGGCGCCGGAGGCCCGCAACTGGCTGCGCTTCCTGGCCAATCCGTTGGCGCAGCGCATCGCGGAAGCCCACCGCCACGCCATGCCGATCGCGATCGAAGACGCGCAGCGCGCCGCCCGCGAGTACGAGGCCGAATTGACCTCCGGCACGGGCGATCCGCCGACGCTCGACGTCGTGCACCTTGGCCTGGGTGCGGACGGCCACACGGCGTCCCTGTTCGCGGGAGACCCGCTCTCGGAGGAAAGCGCGCGATGGGTGGGCGTCAGCCGGGTCCACGACGGTTATCGGCGCCTGACCCTGACGTTCCCGACGCTGAACCGCGCCCGATGCATCGTGTGGTTCGTCGTCGGGACAGAGCGACGCGATGCCATGAGACGGCTGCGCGCGGGGGATGCGTCGATCCCCGCAAGCCGGGTGCAGCGCGAGCGGGCGACCGGTTTCGCCGACTCACAGGCCGCGCCGGATGACTGAGGCGGGGTGCTTCAGCCGCGTGGCAAGGCGTGGCCGCCGAAGGCGTTCCTGAGCTTCGCGAGCAGGCGCGCGCCGAAATGGCCGGCGCCCTGCGATGAAAACCGCGCCATGAGCGCGGCGTTGATCGCCGGCACCGGCACTCCGAGTTCGATCGCCTCCAGCGCCGTCCAGCGCCCTTCGCCGGAATCGGCGACGACCGGCGCGACGTCTTGCGCCGGCTGGCCGTCCTTCAGCACGCCGGCGGTCAGCTCCAGCAGCCAGGAGCGGATCACCGTCCCGTGGCACCAGGCGCGCGCAATGCGGTCGAGCGGCAGCTGCAGGTCCTGCTTCGCCGCCATGAGGGCGAAGCCCTCCGCATAGGCCTGCATCAGCCCGTACTCGATGCCGTTGTGCACCATCTTCGCGAAGTGCCCCGCGCCCGAGGGGCCGCAGTGTGCCCAGCCCTCGTCCGGCGCCGGCGCGAGCGCGCGGACCAGCGGCAGGATGGACTCGACGTGCGCGCGCTCGCCACCCAGCATCAGGCCGTAGCCCTGCTCGAGGCCCCAGATCCCGCCGGACACGCCGGCGTCCACGAACCCGATGCCCGCCTCCGCGAGCAGCCTGGCGCGGCGCTGCGAGTCGCGGTAGTACGCGTTCCCGCCGTCGACCACGACGTCACCGCGCGCGAGCCCGCCTGCGAGCGCCTTCACGTTTTCTTCCGTGGCGGCGCCGGCCGGCACCATCATCCAGACGATGCGCGGCGGCTCGAGCGCCGCGAGCATGTCCTCGCGGCGCGGCGCAAGCGCGAGGCCCGGCTCCGCCGCCAGTTCCGTGCGCGAAGCCGCATCGGGGCTGTAACCCTGCACCTGGATTCCGCGCCGCGCGAGGCGTCGCGCCATGTTGCCGCCCATGCGGCCGAGCCCGATCATCCCTGCGTGCATCGCCCACTCCTTGCTTGCCCTGAAGCTGAACTTTGCGGGCACCCCGGAGCCTATCGGTCATGACGGCGATCGTCGAGACCGACATCCCTCCGCGGCTCGACCGGCTGCCCTGGTTCCGCTTCCACACGCTCGTCGTCGCCGCGCTCGGGATCACATGGATCCTCGACGGGCTCGAGGTCACGCTGGCCGGCGCGGTGTCCGGCGCGCTCAAGGCGAGCCCGAGCCTGCAGCTCACCGACGCGGAGGTCGGCGCGAGCGCGAGCGCCTACCTCGCGGGCGCCGTGCTCGGCGCGCTGCTCTTCGGCTGGCTGACCGACCGCCTCGGGCGCAGGCGCCTCTTCTTCCTGACGCTCGGGCTCTACGTCGCCGCGACGGGCGCGACCGCCTTCGCCCAGGACTTCGCGTCGTTCGCCCTGTTCCGCTTCCTGACGGGCGCCGGCATCGGCGGCGAGTACGCCGCGATCAATTCGGCGATCCAGGAACTGATCCCGGCGCGCTATCGCGGCCATACCGACCTGCTGATCAACGGCAGCTTCTGGCTCGGCGCGGCGCTCGGCGCGCTCGGCGCGCTGGTGCTGCTCGACCCGGCGCTGCTGCCGCCCGACGTCGGCT
>DASSUY010000216.1:0-7319 GCA_035706525.1 Steroidobacteraceae bacterium | reverse complement strand
CCCGGGAACCGCAAGTCCGCGGACGCGCTCCTGAAGGTCGGTTACTGCCAGGCCGAGCTCAAGCGCCCGGGCGCCGCGCGCACTGCGCTCGCCCGCGTCATCGAGGAATATCCCGACACGCCGGCGGCCACGGAAGCCAGGGCCCGGCTCGACCGCCTCGGTAACGCCGGGGGCTGAGGAGGGCGGATGTCCGCCGAGATGGCGGCGGTGCCCGCGGCCGCGCGCCTGCGAATCACCGAGACCTTCCTCTCGCTGCAGGGCGAAGCGGACGCCGTCGGCTGGCCCACCTTCTTCGTGCGCCTGACGGGCTGCCCGCTGCGCTGCCGCTACTGCGACACCGCCTATGCGTTCCACGGCGGCGAATGGCGGAACGTCGCCGCGCTCCTCGAGGAGGCGAAGCAGTCGGGCGCCCGCCACGCCTGCGTCACGGGCGGGGAGCCGCTCGCGCAGCGCGGCTGCGGCGCACTGCTCACCGCGCTCTGCGACGCGGGACTCGCCGTCTCGCTCGAGACGAGCGGCGCCATCGACGCGAGCGGCGTGGACGCGCGCGTGGCCCGGGTGATCGACGTCAAGACGCCGGGTTCCGGCGAGTCGGCGCGGAACCTCGACCTCGCGACGCATCGCCTGCGGCCTTCCGACCAGCTCAAGTTCGTCGTCTGCGACCGCGCGGACTACGAATGGAGCCGCGCCCGCGTGCAGGACGAGCGGCTGGCGGAGCGCTGCCGGGTGCTGTTCTCCCCGAGCTACGGGCAGCTCGCGCCGGGCGCGCTCGCCGACTGGATCCTGGCGGACCGGCTGCCGGTCCGCTTCCAGCTGCAACTGCACAAGGTCCTCTGGGGCGATGTCCCCGGGCGATGAGCCGGAGGGACTCGCCGGCACGACGGCCGTCGTCCTCGTCTCGGGGGGCCTCGACTCGGCGACGACGCTCGCGATCGCGCGCGAGCGGGGACACCGCTGCCTCGCGCTCTCCTTCGACTACGGCCAGCGCCACGCGGTCGAGCTCGAGGCGGCGCGCCGCGTGGCCGCGAGCCAGGGCGTCGCCGGGCACCGCATCCTCACGATGCCGATCGGGGACTTCGGCCACTCGGCGCTGACCGACCCGTCGATCCCGGTTCCCGAGTCGCCGACCGCGGGCATTCCGGTCACCTACGTGCCTGCGAGGAACACGATCTTCCTCGCCTTCGCGCTCGCGTTCGCCGAGGTGACCGGCGCGCGGCACATCTACATCGGCGTCAACGCCGTGGACTATTCCGGCTACCCGGATTGCCGGCCCGCCTTCATCCGCGCCTTCGAGTACCTCGCGAACCTCGCGACGCGCGCGGCCGTCGAGGGCGAGACGGTCAGCATCCACGCCCCCCTGATCGAGCTCTCGAAGGCGGATATCATCCGGCGCGGGACGGCGCTCGGGGTGGATTACGCGATGACCGTGTCCTGCTACCAGCCGGACGGCGAGGGGCTCGCCTGCGGACGCTGCGACAGCTGCCGCCTGCGTTGCGAGGGCTTCGCGGCGGCGGGCGTCAACGACCCGACCCGGTACCGCTAGCCGCCGCGGCCCGGACGGCCGCGAGGAAAGCCGCGTCGCCATCCGCGCCCAGCTGGTCCGTGCGCGCGAGCACGCGGCCTTCCGCGTCGAGGAGGACGAGCGAGGTCGAATGATTGAACTCGCCGTCCGCCAGCGAGCGGTAGCGGATGCCGAGGAGCCCAGCGAGGCCGCGAAGGTCCGCCGGGTCCGGCTGCAGCAGCGTCCAGCGCGCAGGGTCGAGCTTGCGCTCCGCGATGATCCGGGCGAGCGCCTCCGGCGTGTCGCGCGCCGGGTCCATGCTGATCAGCACGAAGCCGATGCGCGCGCGCTCGGCGGCCGAGAGCTTGCGCTCGATCGCCCGGAGGCTGTCCACGACGAGCGGGCAGATGTACTTGCAGGAGGTGTAGAACATCGTGGCGACGCGCGGCGTCCCGCGCAGCTCCCGCCACTCCACCGGCTTGCCGGACGCGTCCGTGAGCGCGGCAGGCAGCTGGTAGACGGAATCGCCCGGCAACGCGGGCGGCGTGGCCGGCCGGGCCGACAGCGGCGCGAGCGCGAGCACGGCGGCGAGGATGCGGAGCAGGCGTTTCATGGGAGGTCCTTCGCGCAGCGGAAGCCGAGGTTGCCGGTCGCGTCGGCCGCCTGGACCGAGGACAGGAGCGCGACGCGCATGAGCGTCGCGTAGTTCTCGCGGTCGTCGGTGGAGAGCGCCGCGGCGCCGCAGAAGCGCAGCTTGTCGGCGGCGCCCTGCTCGCGGTTGTCGGCGGAGACGAGCAGGGCCGAGGCATCGTCCACCCATTCCCACACGAGCCCGTGCAGGTCCTGGACACCGTACACGTTCGGGGGCTGGCCTCCGACCGCGGGCAACGCACCGGTGGAGGGCTGCGCGTACCATGAGAGGATGCGCTCCCGCCAGGCCGGGTCCTCGCGCGCATCGCGGCGCGTCTCGTCGGCCGCGGCGGCGTACTCCCACTCGGTCCAGGTTGGCAGCCGCGCCGACTGCGCGGCGCAATAGGCCGCCGCGGCGAACCAGCTCACCCAGGTGACCGGCTGGTCGGGCCTTGCGTCCCCGAGCGAGAGGGGTCCTGACCATTGCGACAGGTAGCGAGGCTCCGCGAGCACGACCGCGGCGCGGCCGCGCTGCCATTCGGGGTGGGCGCGGACGAAGGCGAGGAATTCCGCGTTCGTCACGGGCCGGCGCATGAGCCGGTACGGGGCGACCGTCGTGCCGTCCGCGGCGTCCTCGTAGCGCAGCGCCGAGCGGAAGGCGCCGCCCGGCACCGTCACGTAGCGGTCGCCGGGCGGCGCCGCCTGCCCGCAGAGCGGGAGGAGTGCGAGCAGGACGGCGGCCCGGCGCGCCATGGTCAATGCGCGGCCACGCTGCCGACGGGCGATTTCGCGCGGATGTCGCGCGCCTCGGCCTTCGTGATGCGCCCGCCGGGGTTGCCCCAGCTGTTCAGCACGTAGGTGGCGATGTTCGCGACTTCGTCGTCCGTCAGCTGGCCCATCGGCGGCATGACCGAGTCGTACTCCACGCCGTTGACCGTGACCTTGCCGGTGAGGCCGCCGATCATGACCTGCGGCAGCCGCTTCGGGTCTTTCGCGATGTAATCGGACTTCGCGAGCGGCGGGAACACGCCGGGATGGCCTTCCCCGTTCGCCTGGTGGCAGGTCGAGCAGGTGCCGCTGAACAGCACCTTGCCGGCGTCGATCTGCTGCTCGACCGTCAGGTCGCCGGCCTTGGCCGCCGCCGCCGCCTGGCTCACTGCCGCGAGGTTCGGGAGGGCGCGGTCGCCGAGGTACATCTCGTCGACTTCCTTGCCGGAGTAGATCGCGAGGTTCTCGGGCCCGTCCGCCTTCAGGATCGCGAGCGCGCCCTTGTTGAAGGCGCGGAAGATGCTGTGGTCGACGAGCACGTAGCTGCCCGGCACCTCGAGCCGGAAGTCCATGATCGCGGCGCCGCCGGCCGGGATCAGCGTCGTCTGCACGTTCTCCTGGAAGCGCGTGCCGCCCTCGAACCAGACCTTGTCGAAGATCTCGCCGATCACGTGGAAGCTCGAGACGAGATTCGGGCCGCCGTTGCCGACGTAGAGGCGCACGCGCTCGCCGGTCTTCGCCGCCAGCGCGCGGTCGCCCGTGAGCGAGCCCTCGGAGCCGTTGAACAGCACGTAGGTCGGGTGCTCGTCGATGGCCTTGGCCATGTCGAAGGGCTGGTGCCCTTTCTCGCGATAGCGGCCGGTCGTGTAGAAATCGCCCTGCATCACGTAGTACTCGCGGTCCACCGGCGGCAAGCCCCCCGGCGGCTCGACCAGGATGAGTCCGTACATGCCGTTGGCGACGTGCATGCCGACCGGCGCGGTCGCGCAGTGGTACACGTAGAGGCCCGCGTTCAACGCCTTGAACGTGAACTGCGACCGGTGTCCCGGCGCGGTGAAGCTCGAGGCAGCGCCGCCGCCGGGACCCGTCACGCCGTGCAGGTCGATGTTGTGCGGCATCTTGCTGTCCGGCGCATTCATCAGGTGGAACTCGACCGTGTCGCCCTGGCGCACGCGGATGAAACTCCCGGGGACCGTGCCGCCGAACGTCCAGAATGTGTAGGTGACGCCCTCGGAGATCGCCATTTCCTTCTCGACGACCTCGAGCTCGACGATGACCTTGGCCGGCTTGTCGCGCCCGGTGGGCGGCGGCACGTGCGGCGGGGAGGTCAGGACGGCCTTGATCGGGTGGCCCTGCGGCGGGCCGAAATCGCCCTTCGCCGAGCCGCCGGTGTCCGCATCCGGCGCCGGGCGCTGCCCGCAGCCGGACGCGAGGAGGGCGATGGCCAGCAGGGGAAGCAGGGACTGTCTCATGGGAGTGACTCCGTCCAAGGGTGCCGGATCAGGATGCCCGACAGGGTGCCGCTCCACCCTGATCCAGATCAATCCCGTTCATGGCGTTTTTCCACCTCGCGCCACTAGCGTCCCACGATCAGGTGAAGCGGCCCGAGGGGGTCGTGCATGCGCGCGATCGCGAACATGAGGGCGAAGGCGAGGAGCGCGCCCGCGAAGAAAGCGACCTGGGCCGGCGTCCCGGCGGGACGGCGGAGCGCCAGCCAGCCGAGGCCCACATAGACGGGAAGCAGCGCGAGCTTCGCCGCCAGCCAGCCGTTCGAGAACACGGCCGACGGCAGGATCGTGAACAGCATGAGCGCCGCCGTCAGGAGCGTCGTGTCGATCGCGTAGCTCAGGTAGCGCACCGGCCGGGCCAGCGCCCAGCCGGGCCGCCCGGCGCTGACCGCCGCACCGCGCAGGAGGAACAGTGACCCGCTCGCGATGACCGCCAGGATGTGGGCGCTGCGGATCTCCCCGTAGTATTCGATCACCGCTCGACGGTCTCCGCGCCCGCCGGCAGCCGGGCTTCGCGCCTCGGCCCGACCCAGAGCCGCAGGACGAACCAGGTGAAGCTGAGTGCGCCGATGCTGAAGATCGTGTCGCCCGGCACCCGCATCCACACGAGCAGGTCGACGATCGGCTGCTGCATGAACTCGGCCGAGCGCGCGTACCAGTAGCCCTGGTCGATCGCCGCGAGCAGCTGCAGCGTGCCGAGCGGCAGCAGCGTCAGCGCCGCCATCAGGGCGAGGCCGATGTTGAGCCCCCAGAAGGACGTCCGCAGCAGCCGCTCGTTCCAGACGACCCCGGGCCTGAGGCCGCGCAGGCAGAAGAGCACGAGGCCGATGCCGAGCATGCCGTACACCCCGAACAGCGCCGTGTGGCCGTGCAGCGGCGTGAGGTTGAGGCCCTGCATCCAGTACAGCGACAGCGGCGGGTTGATCAGGAAGCCGAAGAGGCCGGCGCCCACGACGTTCCAGAACGCGACCGCGACGAAGAACAGGATCGGCCACTTGTACTGGGCCATCCAGGGCGTCGCGCGGGACAGCTTCCAGGTGTGGTAGGCCTCGAAGCCGATGTAGGCGAGCGGCACGACCTCGAGCGCGCTGAAGCTCGCGCCGAGGGCCAGCACCGCGGTCGGCGTGCCTGCGAAGTAGAGGTGGTGGAGCGTTCCGAGCACGCCGCCCGCCATGAAGACGATCGTCGCGAAGAGGACGGCGACGGTCGCCGCGCGCGGCGCGAGGAGGCCGAGGCGCGTGAACAGGAAGGCGATCACGGCCGTCGCGAAGACCTCGAAGAACCCCTCGACCCAGAGGTGCACCAGCCACCAGCGCCAGTACTCGACCATCGACAGGTGCGTGTGCTCGCCCCACATGAGGCCGGCACCGAAGAAGAGGCCGATGCAGACGACCGAGAGGAACAGGAGGCCCACGATCGAGCGCGATTCGCCCGGCTGGCGAAGCACCGGCATCAGCGCCCGGCCCACGAGCGCGAGCCAGATGAGCAGCCCCGCGAACAGGAACCATTGCCAGAAGCGGCCGATGTCGGCGTATTCCCAGCCCTGGTGCCCGAACCAGAAGTTGCGCTCGAGGCCGAGCGTCTGCATCACCGCCATCCACTGCCCGGCGAACGAGCCGACGACGATCACGACGAGGCAGGCGAGCAGGACGTTCACGCCGAGCTTCTGGAACCGGGGCTCGTGCCCGGAGATCGCAGGCGCGATATAGAGGCCCGTGCCGAGCCAGGCGACGGCGATCCAGAGCACCGCGAGCTGGGTGTGCCAGGTCCGCGTCAGCGAATACGGCAGCACGTCCGAAAGCCGGAAGCCGTAGAGCTCGTGGCCCTCGACCTGGTAATGCGCGGTCATCGCGCCCAGCAGGATCTGGGCGAGGAAGAGCGCGAGGACGATCCAGAAATACCGCGCGGTCGCCTTCATGGACGGCGTCACGCGAACCATCGTCAGCGGGTCGGTGGCGGGCAGTCGCTGCGGCGTCGCGTCGCGGCCCGCGGTGACGGCATGGTGCCAGCCGAGCAGCGCGATGCCCGCGATCAGGAACAGCACGCTGAATGCGGACCAGAGGTACATGGTCGGCGTCGGCGCATTGCCGACGAGCGGCTCGCCCGGCCAGTTGTTCGTGTAGGTGACCTTGGCGCCCGGGCGCTCCGTCATCGCGGCCCAGGCCGTCCACCAGAAGAAGGCCGTCAGGGCCCGGCGGTTGTCCGCATCCGGCACGGTGTCGTCCTTCATCGCATACGCTTCGCGCAGGGCCTCCGTGCGCGGGTCGTTTCCGAAGAGGCTCTCGTAGTGCGCCGCGACGTTCGAGATCGCGGCCACGCGGTCCTGGTCGAGCGTGACGGTCTGCGTCACCGGATCGAAGCCGTTCTGCCGGATCGATTCCCGGAGCCGCCCGGTCAGCGCGGACTGCTCCTCGGCGGAGAGCGCGTAGAAGCCGGCGGCGCCCTCGCGGCGGGCCCAGATGTCGAGGATGCCGAGTGCTTCCCGGTGCACCCAGTCCGCGCTCCAGTCGGGGGCGACATAGCCGCCGTGGCCCCAGATGGAGCCGAGCTGCATGCCGCCCATGGACTGCCAGACCTGGCGGCCGCGCTCGATGTCCGCGCGGGTCCACACTGTCTCGCCGCTTTCGGAGACGACCTGTTCCGGCGCCGGCGGCGCCTGTATCTCGATCTCGCGTCCGATAAAGAGCAGGACGCCGAATGAAACAACCAGCAAGACTGTCAGTGCGATCCAAAGTTGCCGCGCGCTTCTCATGAATCCCCCATGATGCTGCTTTCCTGCACCCTCTCTGTTCAATGGAGAGTGGCGCGGGACATTCCTCCTCCACCTAGCGCAGATAGCGTTGCGATCAATTCGTTGATCCGCAAGGCCGTTTCGGCGAAATCTCCGAATGCGGAGGGTCTACCATGTGTAA
>DASSUY010000215.1:0-4038 GCA_035706525.1 Steroidobacteraceae bacterium | reverse complement strand
CCCGGAATCGGGCGCCGCCGGGCGGGAGCCGCTCGGCCGCGACCTGGACGCGATCCTGCTGCAGGCGCTCCGCAAGGAACCCGAGCGGCGCTATGCGTCCGTCGACCTGTTCGCGGAGGACATCCGCCGCTACCTCGGCGGCCTGCCGGTGACCGCCCGCGGCGACGCCCTCGGCTACCGGGCGGGGAAGTTCGTGCGCCGCCACCGGCTCGAGGTCGCGGCGGCCGCGCTGCTCGCGCTGACGCTGGTCGGCGCGACCGCGTTCTCGCTCCGCGAGGCGCACATCGCAGAGGAGCAGCGCGCCCGCGCGGAACGGCACTTCGCGGACGTCCGCGGTCTCGCGAACACCCTCCTGTTCCAGGTGCACGACGCGATCAAGGACCTGCCGGGCGCGACGAAGGCGCGTGAGCAGCTCGTCGGCACCGCGCTCGAGTACCTCGGCCGCCTCTCCGCCGAGGCGGGCGACGACCGTCGCCTGCGCGAGGAACTGGCGGCCGCTTACGAGAAGGTCGGAGACATCCAGGGCCAGGCCTACGGCGCGGCGACAGCCGGCGAGCCGAAGGCGGCGCTCGAGAGCTATTCGCGGGCGATCGCCCTGCTCGAGCCCATCGTCGCCGCTGAGCCGGCGGCCCATGCCGCGCGCGGCGCGCTGGCGCGCAACCTCCTGCGGAAGAGCCGCCTGCTCCTGCTGCTCGACGAATCCGCCGAGGCCGCCAGTTTCTCGGGACGGGCCGTCGAGACTTCGGAGGCGCTCGTGCGCGACGCCCCGGACGACGCAGCGCGCAAGATGCTCGCGGACGCGTACACCGCGCATGCGTACACCGCGGACCTCACGGGCGGGCAGGACGGCGCGGGCGTTGCTTTCGCGCGCAAGTCGATCGCGATCCTCGAAGACCTCGAGTCGCGCAATCCCGACGACCTCGATGCGGCCTACAGGCTCGCGACGGCGTACAGCAGCCTCGCGATCACCCTGGTCGGCAAGGACGCGCGCCCCGAGGTCCTCGAGGAGTCGCTCGGCTATTACCGCAAGGCGGTCGTGCTGGACGAGCGCCTCGTCGCCGCGACGGCGGGAAAGAACGCGAAGTATTCGCGCGGCCTCCTGCTCGACCGCTTCAACATGGCCTTCATCCTGAACGAGCAGGGCGACTATCGCGGCGCGCTACAGAATGCCCGCAAGGCGCAGGCGCTGCTGCCGGACCTGCGCGCGGACGCGGAAAACAAGCAGGCGCGAATCGACTCCGCGAACCTCGCGTGGCCGCTCGGCCGCGCGCTGCTGGCGCTCGGCCTAGCGGACGAGGCGGAGGACGTCTTCCGGCAAGCCTACGAAGAGCTCGAGTCGATGGTGAATGAAACGGACACGCTGAAGGTGCACTACCTGCTCGGCATGAACGCCTTCGGCCTCGGCGAGGTGCACGTGCACCGCGCCGACGCGGCGCGGGCGAGCCCGGGGACCCGGCGCGCCGAGCTCCTGGCGGCCAAGCGCTGGTACGGCGTCGCGACGCCGCACTTCCAGCGGGTGACCGCGGGCGTCACGCTCGATTCCATGGACATGAAGCCCGTCGACGGCGCGGCGGCGGGCCTCGCCCGTGTCGAGGCCGAGCTCGCGAAGCCGGGCGGGGGCGGGCCGGGCTGAGCCGGTTTTCCGGCGGACTGCGCGTTGACGGTCATGAACAGCGCCATCGGCGCGGGGAGCATGACCATGAAACGCCGGACCCGCCTCGCCAGCCTGCTCGCCCTTGCGGCTTTCTCCGCGGCGAGCGCCACCGCCCAGGACCAGGACGTCGCGCCCGCGACCGGGGAAGGCCCCGCGGCCCGGATCGGCATCGTCCTGCCCGAGGCCCAGCTCGGCCAGGGCAACACGGGCCGCGACGTCGGCGAGCCCGTGCGCCAGCTCATCATCAGCTACATGACGGGCCCGCGGCTCGAGCTGGTGCCCTTGCAGGCCAAGGTTGCCGCGCAGGTGAGCGCCGAGGCCGAGCAGCAGCGCTGCACCCACGTGCTCTACACGAGCGTCGCGCAGAAGAAAGCCTCCAAGGGAATGGGCAGCATGCTCGGCATGCTCGCCCCGGCCGCCGCGATGCTGCCGGGGCTCGGCGCGATGGGCGGCCAGGCGTCGATGATCGCCGGCGTCGCGGCGCAGACCATGACGCAGGCGGCCGCGCAATCCGCGCAGCAGGAGGCGATCGCGAGCCTCACGCAGGCGCAGTCCGGCAGCGTCAAGGCGCGTGACGAGATCTCGCTCAGCTACCAGTTCGTCGCCGTCGCGGACGGCCAGCCCCTGCTCGAGGAGACGCTGAAGGCGAAGGCCAAGGAGAATGGCGAGGACCTGCTCCGCCCGCTCGTCGAGCAGGTTGCCGAGAAGACCGTTATCGCCGCGCTTACGCCCCGGAGCTGAGGCCATGGGCCGGATCGCCACTGCCGCGATGCTCGCGGCCGCCGCGGTCGCCGCGACGGCGACACGCGCCGACGCGCCGGCGAGCGGGAACGGCTACGAGGTTCATCGCAGCCAGACCGTCGTCCCGGTGCCGCACGGCAAGGTCGGCCGCAAGACGATCGATCGCGAAACGCGGACCGGCAACACGGAGGACACCGACGGCAATTCCTCGAATTTCAGCTTGACCGTCGGCGGTTTCATGAGCCGCTGCCCGGTCCCGGAAGGGACCGGCCCGGTGAAGTTCGTGGTGCCGGGCGATTTCGAGGTGTCCGTCGTGGCCGACACCGTCGACACCGACGCCGTGCCCACCGCCCGCAGGCACTACGAGAAGCGGATGACGGCGCGCATCACGGTCTTCGTCAACGACGACCTCTCGGTGACCGAAGGGGAGATCGACGGCAGCTTCTCGTCGAACATGGACGGCGTCCGCACCGGGCCCGTCCAGGTCCGCAAGCGCTACCCCATCCGCGCCTACGGCATGCCGGACTGGGACGCCCTCCTCGACGTGACGACGGCGACCGGCGACCTGGCCGCGGCCGCCCTCATGTGGAATTCCAGCATGACCATCCTCGAGGCCATGCACAGCTGGCGCGAGCCCAACGCCTGCGCCGAGCTGGTGTTCGATCCCCCCGGCGAAACCCGACCTGTCGGTCCCGGCGAGACCGTCGAGATCCAGGTCAAGTACCGCACGCGCGACGGCCAGCAGCCGGTGCCCAAGGGCACCTGGGACGCGTCCGCCGTCCAGGGCGGCAGCGTCGCGGAAGCCTCTGGGCAGGTGCGCCCCGACGGAACGTTCGTCGTGCGCTACAAGGCGCGCAGTGCCGACCCGAAGGACGGCGACGGCGCACGCATCGAGGCCCTGTCGGCCGCGGGCTATGCGCGCGATACCTGGAAGATCCGTGTCGGCGGCGATTACGAGGTCCGCTTCGAGTCGAGCATCGTATCGCGCGACCCGGTGCAGTCCGTGCGCTCGACCGCGCAGGGTCATGTGCGGCTGACGTCCTCGACGAAACCCTGGCGACGCAAGCCCGACGGCAAGCAGTACCTGCTCTATGAGGGGAACGGCACGGTCCAGTTCAACACGGCGCCGGGGCCGGAGCGCGACGCCTGCGACCCGCTGATCTCCGGCTCCGGCAGCTCCCCGTTCCAGGTGCTCGAGTCGTGGATCCAGGTCACGCCGCCCGCCGACGGCAAGCCCGGAAAGGCCGACGTGCAGCTGACCTACTGGTTCCAGCAGGGCGCGGGCGAGACCGAGATGACGCCGACGAACGTCGACTTCCAGTGCGTGCCCGGCGACACGAACGAGTTCCCGTACTGGTGGTCGTCATACATGTCCGGCCGCGAGCAAAGCGGCGATGTCAACTTCCTGACCGACTGGGAATACGTGGGCCAGGGCGACGTCGTCGCGCGCAAGCTGCTGACCGGCGACTGCGGCGGGCTCTGTACCGAGGAGCGCTCCATTTTCACGCTGCGCAAGGTGACGGCCGGTGGACGCTGATCCTCGCATCGCCGTCATCGCCGCGGCGCTCGCGGCCTTCGCTGCCGCCGGTCAGGCTTGCGGGCAGGCCGCGCTCGGGCTGGGACCGCTCCAGAACGCCGGTGCG
>DASSUY010000214.1:0-3873 GCA_035706525.1 Steroidobacteraceae bacterium | reverse complement strand
CGTCGCCCCGCCACCGTCCACCCTTTCGGCGTGGCCGTGAGCCGACACCCAACGCACGGAGCCAGGTGCGGGGCAAACCCGGAATTCGGCAGCGCGTTCCCCGCCGCCGCCGAGGACCTCCCGCGTGGCGGGCCGAATCCAGGTAACGTCCTCCGGATGAATGCGCGCGAGCCAGTCCTCGACTTCAGTCACGGCACGTTCGCCGAGTCCAAAGATTTCCCGGGCCCGCGCGGTCGCCCAGACGCGGCCGGTCCGGCTGTTCCATTCCCAGAGCCCCAGGTTCGCCGCATCCGCCGCGAGCTCGAGCCGGCGTCGGCTCTCCTGGAGATCGCGGGCGAGGCGCGAGGCGCGCAAGGCGTCGCGGCTCAGCTCGAAGGCCATCGCGAGGATGACGATGGCGAAGGTGGGCGTGATCAGGATCGGCAGCGACGTCACGCCCCAGATGACGAGCTGCACGTACACGCCGCCGATGCCGGCATACAGGAAGATGGAAATGCCGATGGCGAGCGCCCTGCGGCGCTCGTCAGCGTCCCCGCGTCGCCAGAGCGAATTTGCGGCGTCGACGACATAGACCACCAGGAGCGTCGATGCCACCGTCCCCAGCCACTGCCAGCGCGACGTGACTGCCTGGCCGACGACGGAAATCGTGTCCCCGAGGAACGGGACGCGCGCAACCGAGTCGACGCGGTCGAAGGCGATGGCCGGGTCGTGGAAGGCGTTGATGACTAGGATCAGCAGGCGAAGGCCGATCAGGAGGGCGATCAGCCAGGCACGGCCCGTGCCCAGGTACCGCCTCACGAACAGGACGAGGCCGATGAGCATTCCGGTCAGCGGCAGGTAACACCAGCGGATCCAGTAGACCCACTCCTCCGCGCTGGCCGCGTGCATGCTGAGCAGTTCGGTGTAGGCGACGCCCACGAAGCAGAGGGCGGTCAATGCGAACAGCAGGTCGACGCCCCATCGCCTGTCCATTACCCCACGGACGAAATGCATGAGGCCGAGCAGCAGCGCGGCAGCGGCGATGACCGACCAGACGACGGTCACATGGCTGAGGGAATTCAAGTCGTGGGCACCGCCGGCATCCGGATCCCGGGATACTGCCCATTATAGGGAGTCACGCGCCCGCCCCCTCGACGCCGGTTCTCCGGTCGCCCGATTAGAACGCGATCGAGCCCGAGAGTTGCAGGGAGACGCCCTCGAACGTTTCGCGGGCGTCGAATTCCCGGTACAGGCGCAGGGCAAAGCTGCCGCGGCTCCCTGCCGGCACGTATTGGGCCGCGATGCCGAGCGCGTAGACCCGATAGCGACCGGCGTCCACGGCATCGTCGTCCTTCGCGTCGGAGACCTGCCATTGCGCATAGCCGGCGACTCCGAGCAGCAGCGCGGAGCCGGCTGGCCCGTCGAAGGCGCGCGTGAGCGACCCGTCGACATCGACCGTGTCGCCGGGCCGCGCGCCCGTGCCTTCCTGGCGGCCGTGGATTTCGTACATCAGGAACCCGGACAGCGCCGTGCGTCGCGATGCGCCCATGCGAATCGTGCTGCCGGCTGAAAGGGCATGCGTCCAATAGCCTGCGCCGACGTTGTCATCGGCCTGCGGCTCGAATCGGCCCGTCGGCGCGACGAAGCCGTAGGCGGCCTTGAAGTCGGTTCGCTCGGTGGACCAACCGATCATGAAGGGCTGCACGAACAGGTCGCCGAGACCCGCGCCCTCTCCCAGTTCGCCCCCCGAATCCGAGGTCAGCGAATTGCGCGACAGGATGATCGTGGCGGTGGCGGCGTAGCGCGTGGCACCCGCCGCCTCCGCGCTGCCCGCAAAGGTGAACGTATTGAGGTCGAGCGCAATCGCCTGCCGTCCGGTCGCAATGACGTTGCCGTCGGCATCCTTTCGCTCATCGCGTGAATTGAGGATGAGCAGGTTGGAGTAAGCCCAGCCCGCTGCCGGCAAGCCGCCGCCATTTACGGCGTTCATGCCCGTCGGATACACGCCGCGAACCTGCGCTGTCGCCGGACCGGCCATGAGCAGGGCCGCCAGCGCAGCGCAGCGCGCTCGCGCGCTCATTTCATCGTGGCGAGGTTGTGCCAGAAGCGCGCCAGGCTCGCAGTGCCGCCGAACAGCGTCGTGAAGTGCGTCGAGTCGGCAAGCAGGATGTGCCCGGCGCGCCCGGGAGCCGGCGGCATCCAGAGAAGCACGTTGATTTCCCGGCCGCCGGCATCCATGAAGGGATGGGCGCGCGCGAGGTCCACGGGTTGGCGCGCCAGCACCTCGATGCCGCCGCCCGTGACCTCGTACTGCGGCAGGTGCGGGTGGAAATTGAAGGTATCGACGCCTTTGAGCAAACCCAGCGCGTCGACGCCGCGCCGCGCGGACACTGGCGCGATGTCCGCCGTCCCCGGCACGACCGCCGGGCGCAGGCCCCAGCGGTTGATCACGGGAATGCCCAGCCCCTTCATGATGTCGCGCGTCGAGGTACCGAACTGCTGCCGGCGCGGCACGAGCGGGTCGCGGTGGTGGCGGTATTCCACCTGCCGCACCTCGGGGTCGTCGCTCGCGCCCACGTCGTGATGCGGCGCGACGAGCAGGCAGCTGTCCTCACGCCCGAGCCAGGCTTGGAGAGCCTGGATCTCCGCTGGCGCGACATGCTGCCGCGAAGGAAGGTGGTCGAGCCCGAACACCAGGAGGGTGTCCGTGTCCTCGAGCAACTGCTCGTCAATGGGATGGAGAAAGCCCGCCTGGTCGACACGCTGGTAGACGGCAACCGGGTGCCCCGTCGCCTCTTCGGCTACCCGCTGGAAATCCAGGGTCGAGCGATGGAACAGCTCGAGCGTCCCGGCAATGCCCTGCAGGAAGGCGTCGTGGCTCCACTCGGGCCCCTCGTAGGCGGGCCAGGCCACGCGCCGTACCTCGGTCATCGTCGAAAACCGGTCGTCGAGGTGCGAGACGTCGCGGTTGGACTCCCAGGGATAGCTCCACGTCCAGTAGATGCTGATGCGGCGGCGGCCGGGCGTCCTGGAACGCCGCAGGTGTGCCTGGTTGTAGGTCCGGGGCGCCGAAGGTCGGGTTGCGGACATCCGTCATCCCCCGCTGTTCAGGCCGCAGAGGCCAGGTGCCGCAACGCGCGCAATCCCGGGAGGTAGAAATAGGCGCCCCCGCGCAGCGTCGTGAATGCGGGAAGGCCGCGGATCGTCTTCCGGATCGGTCGCTTGGGGATCTTGAATTCGAGCGTGCCGTCGTGCGTGCCGCAGATCGGATCCCGCTCGTTGCCGAGCTCGTGAAAGTTTCGGTCGTTGATCCACACGTTCTGCGCGAACTCGAACTGCCGCTGCAGGCTCGCGCAGAGGATGAATGCCGCGATGCCCCGCTCACGGCCGTCGTCCGGCGCGCCCTCCGGCAGTAGCGGGCCGTAGGTCGCGCCCCGCCGGATCATGCGTCGGCGGTTCATGTTCGGCGCCGTGTCGCGCGGGTTCATGCGACGCATGTGGGAGCCGAGGGGTACCGCGTAGCCGTGGGGATCACGCTCCCTGTAGTTGAAGTCGTTGTTGCGCGCCGGATCTGCGCCCAGCGCCGGGTCGTCCCGCTCTGGAGCCAGCGTCAGCGGCGCGCCGCTGCGCCAGCGACCCATGAGCTTGGCAGCCAGCAACTCCTGCTCGGCCGGCGTACGCCCCTCCCCCTGAAGAAACGCGCGGAACGCCGAGACATGCTCTTCGAGCCGGCGATAAGCCATGTAGCTGCCGTTGCGAGAAAACGGAGCAGGCAACTCCGAGCCGGCGATCTGGCCCGCCTCGTCCTCATAGCCGAGGATGAATTCGCCGGCCTTCAGCGGCGGCCCCGAACCCGGCGTCGGCTCTTCGCCGGAGCCCTCGATGACCGGCTGG
>DASSUY010000213.1:0-7068 GCA_035706525.1 Steroidobacteraceae bacterium | reverse complement strand
GGGAGGGACCCGATGGCGACTCGCCGGTTCACGCAGATCCTGGCGATGAACCTCGACATCGTGATGCGTGCCTTCTACGACCTGCAGGACCCGGACGAGCATCGCCGAATCGCGCGCGTGCTGCGTCGCGTCGCGTCGATGCGGAACTCCGTGGTTCCTCTGGCGCAGGCCGAGCTCGGCGTGCTGGCGAACACTTCGCGAAAGACCGTCAACGCCGCCCTGAAGCGGTTCGCCCGGGAAGGATGGGTGAGGGCGGGGTATCGCACCGTAACCATCACCGACATCGAGCGACTCGATCGTTTCGCCGACGGTGACCCGGACGCATGACGGGCTTCCAGGGTCGCATCGAGGACCGGATCGGGCGCGCGATCGCCGCGTACGAGTCCGGCGCCTGGGCCGAGGCGGAGGCCGTTTGCGCCGCGATTCTGAAGGCCGATCGCGACCAGGCAGATGCGCTCCAGATCCTCGGCAACATCCGCGCGCGCAGCGGCGACACGCAGGGTGCGCAGCCGTTCTTCGAGCGTGCCCGCAAGGCGGCGCCCGGCAACATCTACGTCCTGAACAGCCTGGGCGGCGTTTATGCCGCGAACGGCAAGCTCGCCGAGGCGCGCGAGGCGCTGGAGGCGGCGCTTCGCATCGACGGCGACTTTCCCTGGGCGCTGCAGAACCTCGGCGGCATCCTCATGGAGCTCGGCGACCGCCCCGCGGCGCGGCGCTGCTTCGAGCGTGCGCTGATGGCGGATCCGCGGCACGTGGACTCGATCGCCGCGCTCGCCGACCTCGCCGAGAAGGAGAACCGGCTGGAGGATGCGGGCCTGCTCGTGCGCCAGGCGCTGACGATCGCGCCCGGCTTCCTGCCCGCCCGCGTCGTCGACGCGCGCCTCGCGCTTCGGGAAGGCCGGCCGGAGGCGGCGGAGCCCGCCCTGCGGCAGGTCATCGCGCAGCTCGGCAATGCGAAGCCCAGCCTTCGGGCCACGGCCGTCCACTTCCTCGGCGAGGCGCTGGAGTCGCAGGGCCGCTACGCGGAAGCTTTCGAGGCCTTCCGGGAAGCGAACGAGATCGAGCGCAAGGTCCAGGAGCCCCGCTTCGCGGACGTGGCGTTCGCGGCCTCGCCGGCGACGATCACGAAGCTCACCGCGTTCCTGCGCACGGCCGACCCCGCCGACTGGCCGCCGCCGCCGCCGGACGGCCTGCCGACGCCGGCCTTCCTCGTCGGCTTTCCGCGCTCCGGCACGACGCTGCTGCAGCAGGTCCTCGCCGGCCACCCGGACGTCGTGACGCTCGAGGAGCAGGACAACTTCCGCGACGCGCACGAAGAGCTGCTGCTGCCGCCGCGGGCGCTCGAGGGCTGGGCATCGCTCCCGCCCGCGACGCTCGCCAAATGGCGCGCCGAGTACTGGCGCCGCGTCGAGCGCCGCACGGGCGCCCTCGCGCCGGGCCGGCTCTACCTGGACAAGCTGCCGCTGAACCTCGCGGTGCTGCCCGTCATCCACCTGCTGTTCCCGGGGGCGCGCATCCTCCTCGCGCTGCGCGACCCGCGGGACGCCGTCCTCAGCTGCTATCGCAGCCACTTCGCGGTGAACGGCGGCATGTTCCAGTTCCTGACGCTGGAGGGCGCCGCGCGCTACTACGACGCCGTGATGGGCGTCGCGACCCTCTCGCGCGAGCGGCTGCCGCTCCCCGTCCACGCGCTCCGGTACGAGGACCTCGTCGGGAACTTCCGGAACGAAGTGACGCGCGTGCTCGGCTTCCTGGGCCTCTCCTGGGCCGACGACGTGCTGCGCTACGCCGAGACCGCGCGCGGCCGCACGATCCAGACGCCGAGCGCGACGCAGGTGATCAAGCCGATCTACGCCTCGGCCATCGGCCAGTGGCGGCGCTACGAGGCCGCGCTCGCGCCCGTGCTGCCGATCCTCGAGCCCTGGGTGAGGCGCTTCGGCTACGACGACTTGAGCGGCTTGGCGTAGACGTAGAAGTCCTCGTCCCGGATCCAGCCGCAGGACTCGTACAGCGACTGCCCCACGCGATTGGTCTTCGCCGTCTGCAGCTCGAGCCGCGCGGCGCCCTCCTCGCGCGCGAACGCTTCCGCGGCCTCCATGAGCGCCCGGCCGGCGCCGGTGCCGCGGGCGGAGGGCGTGACGAACAGGTCGTAAAGCACGTAGTAGCGGTCCGCCGCCACCGAGCAGAAGGCGGGATAGAGCTGCGTGAAGCCGACGATCGCGCCGCTCGCGTCTTCCGCGGCGAAGATTACGGACTCGTTCCTCGCGAAGCGCTCGTCGAGGAAGCGCCGCGCGAGCGCGAGGTCCGCGGGCTTCCCGTAGAACTGGCGGTAGGCGTCGTAGAGCGGGGCGATGGCGTCGAGGTCGGCGGGGGCGGCGCGGCGGGTCTTCACGGCGACCATGTCACCTCTCCTTCGGCTGCGTGGACCGCCGGTCCGGCAGCATCTTGTCGAGCAGTTCGTAGCCCGAGCGCTCGCGGTAGCCGTGCGCGCGGTAGAAGACGCGGGCGTGGTCGTTGCCCCGCCCGAGCTGCAGCGCGACGTTCGTGCAGCCGCGCGCGGTGAACTCCGCCTCCGCGGCCTTCAGGAGCGCATCGCCCGTGCCCTTGCCGCGCGCCGAGGGCAGCACGAAGAACTCGTCGATCTCCGCGGTGAGCCCGAGGTGCTCGAGGCTGAAGACGTACATCGCCAGCAGGTAGCCGACGAGGCCGCCGCGCGCGCCGGCGACCCAGCCGCTGCCTAGCGAAGGCTCATCGCACAGCCGCTTGAGTTGCTGCGCGACCCTTGCCGGGTCGAAGTGCGTGATGTCCTCGTAGAGCCAGTACTGCTCCACGAGCGGCAACAGCGAGGGAATGTCGGCCGCCGCCAGCGGCCGGACGGCGGCGCTCACGGCCGTTCCCAGTCGGCGACCGGCCCGCGCACGCGGCGGAACAGCGGATGGCAGGCGGGCCGGCGGATCGCTTTGGCGCGCAGGTACCCGGCGCGGTCGCGCGCGGCGAGCTTGCGCAGGAGATGCGACCACTCGTAGGCCACCTGGCCGGAAGCCGCGGGGATGGGGGCGACCGGGCGGACGCGCCCGACCTTGCTGCGGTCGAAGTCGTAGCCGCGGGCGCGCGCCTCCTCGTGCACGGCCGCGAGGTAGGCGTTGATGGCCGCGCGGGCCTCGGGGTGCGCGCGGAAGCGCGCGAGCTGCGGATGCTGGCGGTAGCCGCGCGTCCGGCCGGAGAGCACGGCCTTCGCGAGCAGCGCCTCGCGCCAGAGCGCCACGAGGCCCTTCGAGTCGAGATAGCGCGGGTGCAGGCTCCAGAGCCGCATCAGGCCGCGTCCACTTTCCGGCGCCAGGCGGCATTGAGGAGCGCGGCCACGTCGACCGGATCCGCCGTCGGCAGCTCGACGCGAAGCCCCGCGACGCGCTTGCCCCAGCGCAGCAGGCTGTAGGTTTCCGGTTCCAGCGTCACCATGCGATCGCGGTCCGCATCATCCAGGAACAGGTGCAGCGAGCCGCCCTCCCGCGGCGCGGTCGCGTAGATGCGACCGCGCACCCGGAACGAGGTGTAGCGGTGGTGCGGCGACTCGGTGGTCCCGCGCAGCGCCATTGCGAGTCGACGCACCTCGGCGAGTTCCATCCTTCACCCGTCGGCCAGGCCCGTCGCGATCATATAGCGCATGCCCTCCGTCGGCGTGTCCCGGTCGGGATATTCGACCTCGACGAAGCCGAGCCGCCGGTACAGCCGGTGGGCGGCCTCGTTGTCCCGGTACACGAACAGCGACAGCTCGCGATCGCCGAACTTCGCGTGCCCCTCGCGCGCCATCTCCCGCAGGAGGCGCGTGCCGAGGCCCCCGCCGCGCGCGCCGGGCGCGACCGCGACGCGGCCGAAATGGCAGCGCCCGACGCGCAGGTAGCACTGGCCGAAGGCGGCGAGGGCGCCGTCGTCGCCGACGAGGGACCAGCTGTCGATCTCGTCGACCTTGGCGTCTTCGCGGAAGGATTCCGGCGTGAACGGATGGCGGAACGCCGGGCCGCCCCAGGTCCGGAGCGTGATCGCGTCGGGGAACCAGGCCATGAGCTCGGGCAGCAGCGCGGGATCGAAGCGCCGGAAGTTCATGGCACGGCGAGCTCCTCGGGTCGTGCCCCGCCTCAGCCGGCCTCGCGCTGCCTCGCGTCGTCGCGGTAGCGCTCGAAGTCGGCGAGGTAGTCGTCGAGGCACTTCACGAGCATCCGGCGGTACTCCGCGACGCTGCGCTCGATCGTCTCGCCGTAGGCGCGGCGGAACTCGGCCGGCGTCTGGCGCCGGCTCGCGCTCGCCCAGACGCTGAAGCGCGCGCAGGCGTACATCAGCGAGGCGCTGACTTCGCCCGGCGCGGCCTCGGCCAGCTGCGCGCTCGCGACGCGCAGCAGGTCGTCCGCCCGCCCGGGAAACCGCTCGTCCGCTTCCGTCGACAAGGCCGCCTCCGTGCCCAGGGGAGCGCGGAGACTACCAGCCCCGCCGCTGCAATGCAGCCCGGTCGTGTCGCCGCGCGGCGGCGCGCCCGCTCAGGCCGGCGCCGCGCCGGATTCCTTGGGATTCGGGCCGTAGGCGTTCGTGCCCGGCTGGCTGTCGCGGCAGGCCCAGACGATGAGGACGATGAGCCCGACCAGCGGGATGAACCCGACCAGCAGCCACCAGCCGCTCTTGCCGATGTCGTGCAGCCGCCGGACGCCAACCGCGATCGACGGGATGACCATGGCGAGCGCGAACAGCGAGCCGAGGACGCCCATGCCGTACTGGGCGGACATCGTGCCCGTCATCGTGTCGACGATCGCGAGCACGATGCAGATCAGGAAGTAGAACAGCACGAAGTACCAGTACTCGGACCGCCGGGAGCGGCCGGTGAAGACCGCGTACTTTTTCAGCGCGAGCAGGAACCAGTTCATGTCGGACCTCCCTCGTTTGCCCGGTTCTCCGACGGGCGTCGTTTCAATTCTCCCGCCAGAGCTCGACGCCGCCGTCGACGACGGCCCAGCGAAGCGCGCGCCGCGGCAGTCGCGCAGCCAGCGGCGAGGCGCGAAGCGCCCGCGCGGCGTTCTCGACGAGGACCCGGTACTCCTCCTCGCAGCGGGAGGCGCCGCGCAGGGGCTCGCTGATCCGGCACTCGATCGCCCGGGGCCCCGGCACCAGCGTCGCGACGCCTTCGAGGACGACGGGCCTGCCGCTCGCGAGCGCGTCGGTCGCGCGCGCGAGCTGCTCCTCCGTGGCCTTCGGCCCGACCACCAGCGGCTCGCCGGGCGCCATCCCGCTCAGGTCTCCACCCGCGTGAATCCGAGCGCCTTGAGGAAGCCCATCGAGTCGACGTAGACGTCCTTGCGCGCAATGAGCGTGCCTTCGAAGGGAATGACGTCCACGCCGTTCCAGGAGACCTTTTTGCCGGTCGGCTGCACCGTCGTGCCGCCGCGGCGGAAGGGGACCGCGAGCGTGCCGGTCGCGGTCCACTCGTTCGTGACGACGCCATCGCGCACGTACAGGCGGCGCGACTCGAAGCGGATGTCGGGGAAGGTCGCGAACACGCCTTCGAGGATCGAGCGGATCGCCGCCTTGCCGACCGCCCTGCCGCCGCTCGTGTGGTTCTCGAAGACCGAGTCCTCGGTGTGCATCGCGAGGATGGCCTCGACGTCGTGCGCGTTCCAGGCGTCGCCGTAGGCGGCGATGACCCTGGCGAGCGGATGTTCCGGAGGCATGGCGGCATCCCCCTGCAAGACCGGGAGACAGTCTATGCCGAGTCGGCGACCTGGACGATCTTGCGGCGCCCGGAGGCCCCCGACTTGATCGTGACGGCTGCCTTGGGGCGCCGGAACTGCGCCGCGACGAGCGCGATCAGCTCCGCATTGGCCTTGCCGTCGACCGGCGGCGACTTGAGGCGCGCGATCCAGCTGCCGTCGGGCGCCTGCACGAGTTCCGAGGTGCGCGAACGGGGCTTCACCAGGATCCTGAGGATCATGGGCTGCGCGCCTTCCAGCGCGAGGCCGCCGCGGCGGCCAGCGACCCGAAGGCCGCGAGGGTCGCGATCGCGGTGAGCACTGTCCAGGCGCGGCCGGCCCGGCCGGCGAAGTTCAGCTCCAGGTTCCCGGCGAGCAGGATCGAGGCCGGGAGCCACAGCGCCGACAGGACCAGCGCGCAAAGCGCAATGCCGCGCAATCGCGAGCCTTTCGCCGCCAAGCGCAGCGCGGCCCAGGCGGCGAGCACGAGCGCCGCGGCCGAGACGGCGTTGCCGAGCGGGAGGCCGCCTGGCAGCCGCGCTTCCAGCGCGTCCGCGCCGCTCACCAGGAGGGCGAGGCAGGCGAGGGCCGCGGCCGCCATGCATCGTTCGGCCATGCCGGCGCGCCGCCTACGGGACGAGGCCCGAGGCGACGTCCTCCATCCATTCGTGCAGCCACTGCGCCGCCGGCCGCTCCACCAGGCACTCGAACCGGTCCGCGGCGATGCGGCGGAGCACGACCGCGAGGCTCGCGAGGCGCGTCCGGGCGCAGGCGTCGTTGCCGAACGTTTCCGCGGAAACGTCGATGCCGCAGCCGCGCGCGAGCAGCGCGGGCGCGAGCGCGCCCTCGATCGAGATCGTCACCAGCGAGTCCGAGATGTCCGTGACCGCGAAGGAGCGCCGTCCGCAGCCCGTGCGCACGGCGGGCAGGAGCTCGTCCGCGTCGTGCCAGGCGGAAGTCAGCAGCCAGGTGTCGGGCGAGATGCGCGCGATGACGGGATCCTCCCCGTTCCAGCGGTTGATGGGCAGGGGCAGGGGCCGGCCCGCGATCCGGAGCGACCCCGCCGACTTCTGCGAGCGCGCGCCGAGCTGCAGGCGGATCACGGCGCGCGTCGGCATCACCGCGAGCTTCAGCGCGTCGGAGAAGACGCGCCCGCCCGCGGGCAGGCCGGACTGGGCGACGAGGCTCCCGACCGGCTCAGGCATGCAGGCGCTTCCCCTCGGGATCCAGGAAGGTCGTCGGGACGACCAGCGCTTCGCAGCGCCGGTCGAGGTCGTGGACCGCGACGCGCTGCCCCATGCGCGCCCGCCCGCCGCGCAAGAGGGCGAGCGCGATC
>DASSUY010000212.1:0-17127 GCA_035706525.1 Steroidobacteraceae bacterium | reverse complement strand
CGTGACGAGCCCGCAGGTGCAGTTCCACGTGCGCCAGCCGTCGATCCTCTCGCCGCAGAGCCCGCAGGCTCCGCCCAAGCCGCCCAAGCCGACGCCGAAGCCCAGGCCGAAAGGCTGATCTCCCGCCGGGCGCGGCTCCCGCGCCATGGCTGACGGCATCCTCGACCTGCTCTCGACCGCGGTCGTCCTCGTCGACGCCCGCGGAACGGTGCTCTCCCTGAACCAGGCGGCCGCCTCGCTGTTTGCGCCGGGTCCCGCCTCCGCGAAGGGCCGGCCGCTCGCTGCGCTCGCCGCGGACGGCGCTGCGCTTGAGGCGCTGCTCGCACGCTGCCGGGCCGGCGAGGAGGCGCTGGCGCTCCGCGGCTTCGAGCTCTCGCCCGCCGCGCGGGGCGATGCGCGCTACCAGGTGGACGTGACGCTCACCCCGCTCGCCGGCGAGCGCGAAGGCGAGGTGCTGGTCGAGATCGCCGACACGACGCGGCCGGCGCGCATGACGCGGGACGCCGCCCTGCTCGTGCAGCAGGGCGGCAGCCGCGTGATGGCGAGGCAGCTCGCGCACGAGATCAAGAACCCGCTCGGCGGGCTGCGCGGCGCGGCGCAGCTCCTCGAGCGCGAGCTGCCGACCGAGGAGCTGAAGGAATACACGCGCGTGATCATCGGCGAGGCGGACCGGCTCTGTGCGCTCGTCGACAGCCTGCTCGGGCCCGCGCGGCGGGTCCAGCGCTCGCCCGCGAACGTGCACGAGGTCCTCGACCGCGTGTACCGCCTCGCGCGCGCGGAAGCGCCCGCCGGCGTCTCCATCGAGCGCGACTACGACCCGAGCCTGCCGCCGGTCGCGCTCGACCGCGACCTCTGCGTGCAGGCGATGCTGAACCTCGCGCGGAACGCGGTGCAGGCGGTCGGCGAGCGCGGGCGGCTCACGATCCGCACGCGCGCGCTGACGAATGCGACCATCGGGGCGCTCCGGCATCGGGTCGTCGCCTCTCTGCAGTTCGAGGATGACGGGCCGGGCGTTCCCCCTGAGCTCGGCGAGACCATCTTCTACCCGCTCGTGACGGCGCGCGCCGGGGGCACCGGCCTCGGGCTCGCCGTCGCGCAGGACATCGCGACGCGGCACGGCGGCATCATCGAGTTCGACAGCCGCCCGGGACGCACCGTCTTCTCGTTGCTGCTGCCGCTGGAGGCCCCGCATGACCAAGCCGCTTGAAGCCTGGGTCGTGGACGACGACGCGTCCATCCGCTGGGTGCTGGAGCGCGCACTGCGCCAGGGTGGACTTGCGCCGCGCAGCTTCGAGGACGCGGACGCCGCGCTCGCCGCGCTCGCGCGGGGCCGGCCCGACGTGCTGGTCACCGACCTTCGCATGCCGGGCACCGGCGGCCTCGGCCTGCTCGAGATCGTGCGCCGCGACCACCCGGGCCTGCCGGTCATCGTCATGACGGCGCATGCCGACCTCGACCACGCGGTCGCGGCCTACCGCGGCGGCGCCTTCGAGTACCTGCCGAAGCCCTTCGACATCGACGAGGCGGTCGCGCTCGTGCGTCGCGCCGCCTCGCCCGGGGCCGGCGGCCGCGTCGAGGGCGGCGGCGATGCGATCCCGGGCATCCTCGGCCAGGCGCCCGCGATGCAGGAAGTCTTCCGCGCCATCGGCCGGCTCTCGCGCTCGAGCCTCTCGGTGCTCGTGACCGGCGAGTCCGGCACGGGCAAGGAGCTGGTCGCGCGCGCGCTGCACCGGCACAGCCCCCGGGCGAACGCGCCCTTCATCGCGCTCAACACCTCGGCGATCGCCTCGGAGCTCCTCGAGTCCGAGCTCTTCGGCCACGAAAAGGGCGCGTTCACGGGCGCGGACGCGATGCGGCGCGGGCGCTTCGAGCAGGCGGACGGCGGCACGCTCTTCCTCGACGAGATCGGCGACATGAGCGCGGCGCTGCAGGTGCGCCTCCTGCGCGTGCTCGCGGAGGGGGAGTTCTAGAGGGTCGGCGGGAACGTGCCGGTGACGGTGGACGTGCGCGTGGTCGCGGCGACGCACCAGGACCTCGACGTGCTCGTGCGCCAGGGACGGTTCCGCGAGGACCTGCTCCACCGGCTCAACGTCATCCGCATCCGCGTGCCGGCGCTGCGCGACCGGCCCGGCGACATTCCGGAGCTCCTCGCGCACTACCTGCGCGCCGCCGCCGCGGAGCTCGGCGTCGAGCCGAAGCAGCTGACCGCGCGCGCGCAGGCCCGGCTCGTCGCCTTCGGCTGGCCGGGCAACGTACGCCAGCTCGTGAACGCGGCGCGGCGCCTCACGGTGACGGCGCCCGGCCGCGAGATCCGCGAAGAGGACATCCCGGAGGACCTCGGCGGCGAGGGCGCGGCGCCGAACGCGGACGACTGGTGCCGCGAGCTCGAGGCCTGGGCAGCGCGCCACCTCGCGGGCGGCGGGCCTCCGCTCCTCTCGGTCGCGACGGCGCGCTTCGAGCGGACGCTCGCGCGGGCCGCGCTCGAGCGCGTCAAGGGCCGGCGGCAGGAAGCGGCGCGCCTGATCGGCTGGGGCAGGAATACGCTGACAAGGAAGCTGCGCGAGCTCGGGCTCGAATAGAATTCGCGCATGGACCTCGTGTACTTCGGCAACACCCTGGGCGCCTGGGCGAAGGCGCTCCTGACCTTTCTGCTCTGGTTCACGGTGCTGCCGCTCGCACGCGCCTCGATCTCCCGGCGGCTGAAGGGCCGCGCGGCCGCGCACCCCGCCGGCGTGCTGGTGCTGCTGCAGGCGCTGATACGCTCGACTTCGCGCCTTTTCATGTTCGCCGTCGCGACTTACCTCGCGATGCGGTGGCTGAGCTTCCCGCCGCGCTTCGACCGGCCGGTCGACATCGCGCTGCTCGTCATCATCTGGTGGCAGGTCGGGCGCTGGCTGTCCGCGCTGGCGCGGCACCTGATCGACCAGCGCCGCGGCCACGAGGCGGGCGGCGAGGCGAGCCTCAACATCCTGCGCTTCGTGGCGATGCTCGTCGTCTGGACGGTCGCCTCGCTGATGCTGCTCGCGAACCTCGGCGTGAAGATCATGCCGCTGATCGCCGGCCTCGGCATCGGCGGCATCGCGATCGCGCTCGCCGTGCAGAACGTGCTCGGCGACCTGCTGGCCTCGCTCTCGATCGCGCTCGACAAGCCGTTCAAGGTCGGCGACTTCCTTAGCCTCGGCGAGGAGCTCGGGACCGTCGAATACATCGGCATCAAGAGCACGCGCCTGCGTTCGCTGTCGGGCGAGCAGATCGTGATCTCGAACGGCGACCTCCTGAAGAGCCGGGTGCGCAACTACGGCCGGATGTTCGAGCGGCGCGTCGCGTTCACGGTGAGCGTCATGCTCGGCACGCCGCTCGAGCGGCTGCGCGAGATCCCCGCGATCCTCGAGCGCGCGATCCGCGCCCGGCAGAAGACCCGGTTCGACCGCGCGCACCTGCAGAAGATCGGCGACTACGCGCTCGTGTACGAGGCGGTCTACTACGTGCTCGACGCGAACTACAACACGTATATGGACATCCAGCAGGCGATCAACCTGGAGATACTGGAGGAGCTCCAGGGCCGCCGGATCGAGCTCGCCGTGCCGACGACGCGGCGGATCGAGCCGGACCCCGCGGCTCGCGACAAGCCCGCCTGAGCCGCCGTTCGCTCAGGTTTACGGTCGATGCCAAATCGTCGGTCCCCGCGGATTGAGGCTTACGCCGCCGTTCGCTTAGGTTCCCGGACTCTGTAAGGGGAGTCCGCCATGAACAAACCAGCACTCGCGGCAGCGCTCGTGGCGCTCGCCCTGTCTTCTTCGCTCGCCCAGGCGAAGCCCGCGGTGAAGAACCTCGGCGGCGGGCTGGAGGAGCTCGCCGGGGGCGCACCCGCCGCGAAGGCCCAGGCGCTGCGGACTCCCGGTCGTCCCGAGCTGTCGCCCGCCGTCGTCTTCGACGCCACGGGCCGGCCGCTCGTCCGCATCACGCTCGACGGCAGCGTCCCCGCCGCCGACGTCCTGAAGCGCCTCGGCGCGACCGCGGGCGTCAAGGTCAGCGCTTCGGATTTCCGCTACCGCGCAGGCGTCATCGAGGCCTGGGTACCGCGCGCCGCGCTGGTCTCCATCGCGAAGACGAAGGGCATCCGCGCCGTCGTCCCCTCGAGCCCGATGTACCGCGACGCGGGCGCCGCGACGACGCAGGGCCTGCGCATGCACCGCATCAACCGCCTGCCCGCCGGCATCGACGGCCGCGGCATCACGATCGGCGTGATGTCGGACAGCTTCGACCGGGAAGGCTCGATCACGACCGCGGCCGACGACGTCGCGAGCGGCGACCTGCCGGGCCCGGGCAACCCGAAGAACTCGACGCCCGTGACCGTGCTGCAGGAAGGCGATCCCGGCGACACGGACGAAGGCCGCGCGATGCTGCAGATCGTGCACGACGTCGCCCCGCGCGCGAAGCTCGGCTTCGCGACCGCGAACGGCGGCGAGGTCAACTTCGCGAACAACATCCGCTCGCTCGCGGGCCTTCCCGGCGCGACGAACGCGCAGCCGGGATTCAGGGCCGACATCATCGTCGACGACGTGATCTACCCGACCGAGCCGATGTTCCAGGACGGCGTGGTCGCCCAGGCGGTGGACGAGGTCACCGCGCACGGCGTCTCGCACTTCTCCTCCGCCGGCAACCGCGCGGGCTCGGAGGGCTACGAGTCGGCGGTGCGCATCGTCCCGGGCAAGCCGGCCTCCTGGGGCAACACGAACCTCGACTTCTCGGGCGTCGATCCGGCGCTGTACGCGGGCGGCTTCCACAACTTCGGCACGGCGAAGGAGCGCGACATCGCGCAGACGATCCAGTTCGACCCGGGCAGCCTCATCGTCTTCCAGTGGAACGAGCCCTTCGACCCGCTGCCGCCGACGGTCCTGCGCGTCATCGCCACCGGCCAGGGGAGCGTCCCTGAAGGCGGCGACACGACCTTCACGTTCGACGGCACGGCCGGCGAGCTGGCCGAGATCTTCGTGGACGGCGACGAATCCGGGCCCGGCAGCGCGAACCCGGACCTCACGTTCGCGCTCTTCGACCCCGACTTCAACTTCATCCAGTTCGTCGACAACACGACGAACCCGGAGTCGCTGATCCTCGAGCTGCCGGCGACCGGCACCTACACCGTCCTCGTCGACAGCTTCACCGAGGACCAGTCCGGCGACTTCCTCTACCGCGTGAGCCAGGTCGAGGTCGCCGAGCAGGTGCTGTCCGACTACAACCTCCTGTTCTTCCTCGAGGACGGCACCTTCATCGGCTCCTTCTCCGAGCAGAACCTCTTCTCCAACCGGCCGCTGGAGGCCGGCGGGCTGCCGGGCCTGACGCTGCAGATGGTGGTCGCGCGCGCGAACACCCCTCCGAAGAAGAACAAGAACGTCGCGGACCGGATCCGCTACATCGGCTTCGGCGGCGTGCGCCCGCAGGAGTACTTCAACTACCTCGGCCCCGCCACCTACGGCCACAACTCCTCGCGCGGCGCGGTGAGCGTCGCGGCCTATCCGTTCTTCCCGCCGAACATCCCGGAGTTCTTCACCTCGCCCGGGCCGGCGACGATCTACTTCGACAAGGACAACCGGCGCCTGAAGAAGCCGGAGGTGCGGCAGAAGCCCGACGTCGCGGCGATGGACGGCGGCAACACGACGTTCTTCTTCGAGGACGCGCTCGAGGACAACGACACGCTGCCGAACTTCTTCGGCACCAGCGCCTCCGCGCCGCACGCGGCGGCGATCGCGGCGCTCGTGCTGCAGGCCGCCGGCGGGCCGGGCAGCGTGAAGCCGCAGCGAATGCGCCGAATCCTGCAGCGCAGCGCCTTCCCGCACGACCTGGACCCGCACTTCGCCTCGGGCGCCGTGCAGACGGGCCGCGACCTGCTGACGATCAGCGCCCTGGGCGACCAGAACCAGCAGGCGGCCGAGGACCCGAACTTCTTCACGCTGCAGAAGAGCGGCCCGCGCAAGCTCCGCGTCTTCAACATCGACGGTGAGAAGGCGAACCCGACCGGCCGGCCGAAGGGCCTCGTGTTCGATGAGCGCGAGGACGTGGGCCTGCCCTTCGTCGTCGGCCGCGCCCTCGGCCTCGACGCCTCCGACGTCCGCGCCCGCTTCATCGGGCCGGCGATCCCGCCGGGCGTCGCGGGGCAGTGGAAGCAGCTGCGGCTGCGCTTCCTGGCCGGCACGTTCGGCAACGGCGACCTGCTCGCCTTCGCGACGGACCGGGACGAGGCGGACGCCTTCGGCCCTGCCGGCGCGGTCGCGGGCGGTTCGGCGGACCTGCTTGGCGACGGCGTCAAGCTGCCCTCGGGCGAAGTCCGCGCGGACGGCGCGCGCTTCTTCGGGAGCTACGAGGACGGGACGGGCTTCTCCGGCCGCTTCGAGAACGCGATCGGCCGCGGCTACAGCCCGCTCGACGGCTACGGCTTCATCAACGCCGAGGCCGCGGTGAACTCGGTGCTGAAGAAGTGACGCGCTAGCCGCGTTTCGCAGGCGGGAAAAAAGCCCCCGCCGTTCCCGGCGGGGGCTTTCGCATCAGGAGTCGATGCGGGCTACGGCCGGTCGATGGTCACGACCGGGGAAGCCCAGGTCTCCCAGTGCGCCGGGTTCGACGGAGTGCCGAGCGCCTTCAGGACGCGCAGGGTGACCACGTATGAGCCATCCGGCACCAACTTGCGCAGGCTGTTGTTGCCGTTGCTGTGCGCGCGTGTGCCATCCCAGGCGAAGGCGAAGAACCCGGTCGCCGTGAGGCTGCGGCCGACGTACTCGTCCTCGTCGAAGTTCGAGAACACCGGGTGCAGGGGCGCTCCGGTCTCCGCATCCGTGATGCGGAACTCGTAGCGCTGCACGTGGTGGTCGAAGTGCACGAGGAAGTACGGCACGTCGTTGCCGATCATCGTGTACGTCGCGCCGGCCGGCTGGTTGGTGAACGTCGTGCCGGCCGCGTTCAGCTTCGCGAGCCACGGGAAGCCGTTCGGGGTCGGCGTCAGCACGGGCACCGCCTGATAGTCGCCCACGAAGCCGGCGTACGGCACGCGGTACGTCTTGCCACCGCCCTGCGGCGTCAGCACGACGTAGCCGCCGTACTGGCTCTGGTCGTCGAGGCCCGCGTTCGGGGCGATCGTCACGTCCACCTTGCGCGAGGCGCCGGGCGGCACCGTCACGCTGGGCGCGCTGAAGGAGACCGTCGAATCGGCGAATAGGTATGCGATGGTCGGATAGTTCGCCGGATTCTTCGGCCCGGTCGAGACCGCGTCGATCGCCGAGAGGTCGAAGCTGACCGGCGAGGCGCCGCGATTGCGAATCGTGAGCGTCCGCGTCTGCGGGCCGGCCTGGCTCTCCCCGAGAGAGAGCTTGCCGGGCGTCACGTCCACGTCGGCCGTGATCGCGTCGTCGATGTCGACGAGCCCCGCGCCCTGGTGATGGGCGCTGTCGAGCAACTCGAGTTGCGGGGCCAGGAAGAAGAACGCCGGGTCGGCCGAGTTCTGCAGGCGCGAGCGCACCGCGGTGCGCGCGATCCCGGTCTCGGCTTCGAGCAGCAGCGCGACCGCCCCCGCCACGTGCGGCGAGGACATCGAGGTGCCGCTGTTCTGGCCATAGGTGCCGTTCTCGATCGGGATCGTCGAGAAGATGGAGCCGCCCGGCGCGCCGATGTCCGGCTTGAGCGTCAGGTCGGCGGCCATGCCGAACGAGCTGAAGGTCGAGACGAGGCCCGCGGTCGCGAGCGGGGTGCTCGCCGTGTCCGAGCTCCAGGTGAGCGTGGTCGGGCCGCCGGCGATGCGGCCGTCGATCAGCGCGCCCTCCGTCGCCAGGATCGCGGCGACCGGGATCGTGATCGGCGGCGCGGCCGCCGTCGGAGCGGCGACCGTCGGGTTGAGCGGTCCCGCCGCATTGTTGTAGAGCACGACGGCGCTCGCGCCGGCCTGCATCGCGTTCCAGGCCTTCGCGTAGAACGAACAGGTGCCGCGCCGGATCAGGACCGCGTTGCCCGTCTGTGAGCCGGCGGCCAGGTTGCTGCCGCCGGGCCAGGGGGCGCCGCCGAACATCGCCTGCCACACGGGACAGCCGTCGTCGGCGGTGGCGGGCGTGCCGGTCTTCGACATCGGCAGGCTCCCGCTGGTCGGCGGCGGCGGGGCGCCCGCTGCCGGGTTGTAGCCGACCGGGTGGGCGTCCGGCGAGACCTTGAACACGAGTTGCGCGACGTGCGTGTTGTCGAAGGACGCAACGCCGATCACGTCCGCGCCGACGCCCGGGGCGCCGGCCGCGTACGGGCCGTCGGGCACGGAGCCGCCGGGGCCGTTGTTGCCTATGGAGGCGACGACGACCATGCCCTTCTTCAGCAGGCGGGTCGCGGCGGCCGCGGTCGGATACTGCGGCCACTGGGCGCGGGCGCCGATGCTCATGTTGAGCACGTCCATGTCGTCGGCGAGCGCGCGCTCCATGGCGGCCAGCATGATGTCGGAGGTCGTCGAGCCGTCGCAGCCGAAGACGCGATAGGCGCCGAAGACGACGTCGGGCGCGACGCCCGTGAGGTTGCCGTTCGCGCCGACGATGCCGGCGACGTGCGATCCGTGGCCGTTGCAGTCATCCGGGTACGGGTCCGGGACCGGGGTGCCGCCCGCGTCGAAATCGTCGCCGACGAAGTCCCAGCCCGTCACCACGCGGGCATTGGGGAAGGCCGTGCTGTTGGAGCGCGCGGTGCCGTCCCCGCCGAGGTCCGCGTGGTCATAGTCGATGCCGGTGTCCATGACCGCGACCCGGACGCCCTTGCCGGTGATCCCGAGCTCGGAGTGCGCGATGTCGGCGCCGGTCATCACGATCGCCGTTTCGAGGTTGGTCGAGCTGCCGTCGTCGGGTTCCGGGGCCGGGACGCTGACCGTCTCGATCGGCCACACCGCCTTCACGCCGGGAATGGCCTCGATCTTCAGGCGGTCCGCCGGGGATGCCTTGATGGCGAGGCCGTTGAACAGCACGTCATAGGCGGCGCGCTCCTGGTACTTCGCGCCGGCGGCCGCGGCCGCCTTGCGGAATTCGGCCTTCTCCTTCTTGGTATTGGCGGCGCTGTTGCCATCCGCCGTCGGCGCGCCTTTCAGCTCGACGAACCAGAGGTCGCCGTTTTCGGCGGCGCTGGCCGGAATCTCCTGCGCTTGCGCCACGGCGATGCCGAGGCAAAGCACGAGCGCGCCGCGGAACGCGGCGGATACGAAGTCGTTCATTTGTGTGCCTCCCAAGTCCCTACCCGGAAACGGTCGTCGGACTGCCGGTTCTATAGCACCGACCGGAAAGCTGAGCGAGCGGGTCCTACATGCGCGTCAGTCGGCCGCCGACACCAGCGCGCCGGTGAGGCGGGCGACGGATTCGAAGCCGTTCCGGGCGAGGTACTCCGCGATGCCGGCGTTGACCTTCGGGCAGAGCAGCGGGTCGTAGAAGAGCGCCGTGCCGATCCCGACGGCGCTCGCGCCCGCGAGCAGGAACTCGATCGCATCGGTCGCGCTCGCGATGCCGCCCTGGCCGATGATGGGAATCCGCTTCGGCCCCGCGACCTCGTAGACCTGCTTCACCTTCAGGAGCGCGATCGGCTTGATCGCGGGGCCCGAGACGCCGCCCTGCGTGTTGCCGATGATCGCCCGGCGCGTCGCGGCGTCGATCGCCATGCCGGAGATCGTGTTGATGACGGCGAGCCCGTCGCTGCCCGCCTCGATGCACAGGCGCGCGTTCTCGCGGATATCGGTCTGGTTCGGGGAAAGCTTCGTGATCAGCGGCTTCTTCGTCTCCTTGCGGCAGGCGGCGACGACGCGGGCGCTCATCTCGGGGTAGTTTCCGAACTGGACCCCGCCCTCCTTGACGTTCGGGCAGGAGATGTTGATCTCCATGGCGTCGATCGGGGAGTCGTCGAACTTCCGCGTCACCTCCGCGTATTCCTCGATCGTCGAGCCGCAGACGTTCGCGATGAAGCGGGTCTCGGAGAAGTCGAGAGTCGGCAGGATCTTCCCGACGACGGCGTCGACGCCCGGGTTCTGGAGCCCGATCGCGTTGATCATGCCCTGGGGCGTCTCCGTGACGCGGTGCGGCGGGTTGCCGAGGCGCGGCCGCCCGGTCGTGCCCTTGAGGCAGATCGCGCCGACGTCGCGGTTGCTGAAGCCGGCGACGCGCGTGTACTCCTCGCCGAAGCCGACGCAGCCGGACAGGAGAACGATGGGGGAGGCGAATTTCAGCCCGCAGAAGTCCAGGGCGAGGGAGGGGGCGGGGCGGGTCACGGGGGTATCTTAAAGGGGGCAGGCACCTTTCAAGAGGGGACAGTCACCTTTTCCGCAGGGCCGGAAAAGGTGACAGTCCCCTCATGTTTCACGTCATCCTGTTCGAGCCGGAGATCCCGCCGAACGCGGGGAACGCGATCCGGCTCTGCGCGAACACGGGCTCGTCGCTCCACCTCGTGCGGCCGCTCGGCTTCACGATCGACGACGCCCGCGTGAAGCGGGCCGGGCTCGACTACCGCGAGATGGCGCGGGTGCAACAGCACAACAGCCTCGAGGCCTGCCTCGCGACGCTCCCCGGCTCGCGGGTGTTCGCCGTCGAGACCTCGCCGGGGGCGCGCTACGACCAGGTCCGCTACGCCGCGGGCGATGCCTTCCTGTTCGGGCGGGAGACCTCGGGCCTGCCGCCGGAACGTCTTGCGGCCTGGCCGGCAGACCGTCTGGTGAGGCTCCCGATGGTGCCGGGCAACCGGAGCCTCAACCTGTCGAACGCGGTCGCGGTCGTCGTGTTCGAGGCCTGGCGGCAGCTCGGCTTCCCGGGCGGAAGCTAGGGGGAGGGAAATTCGGCCGCCCGCGACCTAGCATTCCGCCATGGCCACGAAGCGCGGGCGCCCTCCGCACGATGACCGGCTGACGCCGGCCGAGTGGCGCGTCGTCAACGCCATCCGCCACGGGCTTTCCGATGCCGCGATTGCGAAGCGGCGCGGGATCAGCCGCGACGCCGTCCGCTACCACGCCCGCAACGCGCTCGAAAAGCTCGGCCTCACGACACGCGAAGAGCTTCGCCACTGGAGCGGCGCCCCGAAGGACAGCGCCCTGGCAGCCCAGGAGATTGCCGTGGAACGAATACCGGGACTCGGACCGATCGGGCAGGTTTCGCGGACGGTCCGCGACATCGCGGAGGCGGAGCGCTGGTACCGGGACACGCTCGGGCTGCCGCACCTCTTCACCTACGGGAAGCTCGCCTTCTTCGACTGCGGCGGCACGCGGCTCTACCTGAGCCAGGAAGCCGCGACGCCGGGGCCGGAGTCGCTGCTCTATTTCCGGGTCGCGGACATCCAGGGTGCCTGCGACCGCCTGAAGGCCCGCGGCGTCGAGTTCACGAACGCGCCGCATCTCGTTTTCCGCCACCCCGACGGCACCGAGGAGTGGATGGCGTTCTTCAAAGACCCGGAAGGCCGCCCGCTCGCGCTCATGTCGCAGGTGAAGTCGTAGCGGCCGCCGGACGTATCCGCGGAAACGCTTTTCTGGCCCCGGAGCCTCGGAAGGGCCGCGCGCCGCCCTCGACTCTAAAACGTCAATCTAAACAATCGAGTCCTCCCGAATCCGCTGCCTCATTGCCACCGGTTATTGCCCTGTTCCTGCACCTGCGCACCCTCGGCGCGCCGCGTCGGGCCCTTCATCGTGGCGCCCTGAAGGAACACGCGCGCACCCGCGCCGGCATCAAAGGACGCGGTGCCCCCCTCGATCGTGCTGTTCGTGATGTGCACCGTCGCGTCGCGGATGACGATGCCGGTGCCGGTCGCCGAGACGCGGCTGTTGATGATGTGCAGCTGGCAGCCGTTCTGCGCGGTGACCGCATCGCCGCTCACGTCGATGCGGCGGTTGTTGAGCTGCAGGACACGCTCGCCGTCGCAGATGATCGGGTCGACCGTCCGCGGGCCCGTCTCGCGTGCCGTGGCCGTCGCCGCCGGCGCCGTCGCCGAGACGATGCTGACGCCCGGCCCGCTGACGCGCAGCTGGTTGCCGCTGCGCTCGACCGTGTAGTCGAGGGTGGGCGGCTCAGCGCCCCCGGCTTCCACCGCGGGCTCGGGTTCTGCCGCGGGGGCGGCCGATTCCGGCTCAGCCTCTTCGGCTGCGAGCATTGTCACCGGCGTCGCCGCCAGCTCCGCGAGCTTCACTGTCCTGACCTCGCCGCTTTCGCGTTCGCGCACGGTGAAGACCCCCGTGGCCCGGTCCGTTGCCAGCACCTCGAGCTTCGGATTGCGCTCGAGCGCCGCACGCGCCCAGTCGAGCTCGGAGGGGCCCTCGGCGACGGCCGGGGCCTCGGCCGTCTTCGGCTCTTCGGCGCGCTGGCAGGCCGCAAGGGTCATCGCGGCGGAGAGGAGGAGGGGCAGGATTCTTGCAGTCATGGCGACCTCCAGATGCGTTGGAGTCGGCGGCCGGGGCTCAGTTCTCGGAGGTGACCTCGCGCGAGAGCATCTCCTTGACCACCTGCTCGAGGGGCACGCCGCCGTGCAGGACGTCGTAGACGAACTTGCAGATGGGCATGTCCACGCCGTACTGCTGCGCGACCCGGTGCACCGCCTCGGCCGCATGGTAGCCCTCGACGACCTGGCCGATCTCGGCGATCGCCTCGTCCACGGGCTTGCCCGCCGCCAGCGCGCGGCCGAAGCGCCGGTTCCGGGACTGGTCGTCCGTGCAGGTGAGCACGAGGTCACCGAGCCCGGCAAGGCCCATGAGGGTCTCCCGCTTCGCGCCCAGGGCGACGCCGAGGCGCATCAGCTCGGCGAGGCCGCGGGTGATGAGGAAGACACGGCTGTTCGAGCCGTAGCCCAGGCCGTCCGAGCAGCCCGTCGCGATCGCGAGCACGTTCTTCACCGCTCCGCCGATTTCGACGCCGACGATGTCGGCCTGCGTATAGGCGCGGAATCCGCCGAAGGAAATGCGCTCGGCGAGCGCGCGCGCGAACTCCGGGTCCTCGGAAGCGACGGCGATCGCGGTCGGCAGGCCCTGGCCGACTTCCCTGGCGAAGGTCGGGCCCGAGAGGACGGCGATCGGCACGGTGGGCCCCAGCACCTCGCGCGCGACCTGGTGCGGGAGCTTCCCGGTCGCGAGCTCGAAACCCTTGCTCGCCCAGGCGACCCGGGCCTTCGGGCCGAGCCGCGGGCGGATGTCGCCGAGGACCGCGCGCAGGACGCTCGAGGGCACGACCAGCACGACGTCGTCGCCCGAGGCGAGCGCCTTGCCGAGGTCCGGCTCGATCCGAAGCGAAGGCGGGAATTTCGCGCCCGGCAGGTAGCGGACGTTCTCGCGCTCGCGCGCGAGCCGTTCCGGCTCGTCCTCCGCGCGGCCCCAGAGAACGGCCGGCCCGCCGCCGCGCGCGAACTGGATCGCGAGCGCCGTCCCCCAGGAGCCGGCGCCCATCACGACGATCGGACGCACCCGCGTCCCTCAGTTCGCCTGTTCGGGTGCCGGCTGGCCGCCCGCGCGCGCCGCCTGCTCCTGCAGCGAGCGCTCGAACAGCGCGTCGAAGTTGACGTGCGGCAGCAGGAACGGCGGGAAGCCGCCCTTCACCACGACGTCCGAGACCGTCTGGCGGATGTACGGGAACAGGATGTTCGGCGCGAAGGAGCCGAGGATGCGGCGCGTCTCGTCGGGCCCGAAGCCGCGCACGAGGAAGACGCCCGCCTGCTTCACTTCCGCGAGGTAGACGGCGACGTCGCCGTTCTTCGCCTCGAGCGTCACCGTCAGGACGACTTCGTGCGCGTCCTGGCCCACGGGATTCGCGATCGTGCTGAGGTTCAGCTGGATCTTGGGATCCTGGGCCTGCTGGGGCAGGAAGGGACCTTTCGGCGCCTCGAAGGACAGGTCCTTGATGTAGACCGTCTGCAGCGCGACCGCGGGACCCTGGCCGTTCGTGGCTCCGTCGGTCGGCGGGGGGGTGTTTTCGTCAGCCATCGTCATTCCTTTGGTTGGACCAGTTTCATGAGGTCGCCGCTCGCATCGAGCGCGGCCAGTTCGTCGGCGCCGCCGACCCAGGACTCATCGACATACACCTGCGGCAGGGTGCGCCGTCCGCTCCGGGCGAGCAACTCTCGCTGCAAACCCGGGTGATCCTCGACATTCACCTCGGTGTAGGCGATGCCGCGGCGCTCGAGCAGCGCCTTGGCCCGGACGCAGGCGCTGCAGAAGCCACCCGTGTAGATCGTGACGGCGGACATGCGCGGCCCTCAGCCCTTGACGACCGGCAGGTTCTCCTGCTTCCAGGCCGTGAGCCCGCCGCGGAGCGCGAGGACGTTTGTCGCGCCGGCGCGCGCGAGCGTTCGCTGCGCAGCGGCGGTCGTCGCGCCGTCGTCGCAATAGAGGACGATCGTCTTCGAGGCGAGCTTCTCGACCGCCTTCGGGTCGGCCGCCACCTGGTCGCCCGGCAGGTTCTTCGCCCCGGCGATGTGGCCGTCCTTGTACTGGTTCGCGGAGCGAAGGTCCACGAGCACCGCGCCCGAGTTCATGAGGCGGATCGCTTCGCTCGGGCCGACGGCCGCGCCCCCGGCGCCGCGCATGCGCATCTCGTAGCCAAGCACGACGATCGCCACCAGCACGAGGCCGCCGGCCAGGAACGGATGATTGATGGAATAATCCAGCAGGCGGTCCATAGGGGCCGCGCATTATATCAGAGCGAAAAACCCTGATTAATCATCGGCTTGCACAATACGTCAGAGGCTTTGCGGCCTGCGCGCTCACCCTCTTCTTCGCCGCCTCGCCCGCCGCCCAGCAGGCGGAGGATCCCGAGAAGGAGCTTCGCGAGGTACGCCAACGGATCGAGGAGTTGCAGCGCAACATGCGCCGCGACACCGACCGGCGCGACAAGCTGTCGGGGGAGCTCCGGGACGCCGAGGAAAACGTCCGCAACGCCCGCGCAAAGCTCAGCGACGTGCGAAAGCGCATCGCCGAGAGCGACGCGCGGCTCGCGGCCATCACGGCCGACCGGAAGAAGGGCGAAGCGGCCCTCGCGGAGCAGCGCGACGCGCTCGCGGCGGAGCTTCGGACCGCCTACGTCGGCGGGCGCGAGGAGGAGTTGAAGCTCCTGCTGTCGCAGGAGGACCCGACGGCGCTCGGGCGGATGCTCGTCTACTACTCCTACTTCGGGCGTGCCCGGGCCGGGAAGATCGCCGAGATCCAGGAGCTCGTGAAGCAGCTGGACGAGGCCGCCGCCGCGGAAGCCGCGGAGCGCGAGCAACTCGCGGCCCTCGAGGCGGAAAGCCGCAAGCAGCTTTCGGCCGTGGACGCGGCCCGCGACGAGCGCAGCCGTGCACTCAAGGCGATGAACGCCCGCATCAAGAGCCGCAACGACTCCATCGCGAAGCTGAAGCGGGAAGCCGCCGCGCTCGAGAAGCTGGTCGCGGACCTCCGCCGGGCGATGAGCGACCTGCCTCCGACCGGCGGCCAGGCGTTCGCGAAGGTGCGCGGCAAGCTCAGCTGGCCGGTCGCCGGAAAGCTCACGGCGCGCTTCGGGCAGGCGCGCGGCGGCGGCCTCACCTGGAACGGCGTGGTGATCGACGCCGCGCGCGGAAGCCCGGTGAAGGCCATCTACGACGGGCGCATCGCCTATGCGGACTGGCTGCCCGGCATGGGCCTCCTGATCATCGTCGACCACGGCGGGTACATGAGCCTCTATGCCCACAACGAGCAGCTGAACAAGGCGGCCGGCGACGCAGTCCAAGCCGGGGAGCAGATCGCGACGGTGGGGGATTCGGGGGGCCGGTCACAGCCGGGGCTGTACCTCGAAATCCGCAGGGGAGCAAAGCCCGTGGATCCTGTCCCTTGGTTCAGGAGGCCCTCCCCATAGATCCCTGTTATTTGTCCTACAAATGCCGATTACGTCAAAGACGGCAGGCGTAGGCTCGGCGACGCTGGGCCGTGGCTGAAGCGGCGCTTATGGATACCCCTCCCAATCCGGGCGGCAAGCCGAACCTCGACCCCTACGGCCAGTTGCTGCGGATGCTGATGCCGCGGGCCCTGGGGATCGGCTTCTATGACGCCGAAGGCCTCCCGCTGTGGTTCGTCGACGATTACGAAGGCCCGGATCCCCAGCCGCTGGTCGCCGCGGCGCTCGAGCGCGTGCCGCCCTCGACTACGGGCCGCATCGACGGCTTCGTCCAGGATCACGAGGGCGCCCCCGCGTATGTCTTCCGGATCCGGGACGACGGCGGCCGCCTGATCGCGGTCGCGACGCTGCTCACGCGGGACGGGGAGAACCGCCCCCTCAGTTTCGTGCAGGCGCTGGTCCAGCCGGCGCTCGAATGCCTGCAGCGCGAGCTGGAGGCGCGCGCGAGCCTCGACAACCTGGCGGTGGAGCTCAGATCCCGCGACGACGACCTCGAGCTGCTGCTCAAGATGGCGCCCACCGACCCGGACAGCCCGGAAGCGGGCGACGAGCTCGGCTCGCTGGTGCAGGCCTGCGTCGACCACCTCGGCTGCAAGCTCGGCGCGCTGGTCGTCCCGGAGCGCAACATCGCCGTCTGCCGGGCGCCGCCGGGCGTGCGCCCGCAGGTCGAACTGCTCACCAAGATCCACCGCCACCTGCTCAACTGGGTGCAGCTGCAGCGCCGGAACCTCGTGATCAACAAGATCAAGGTCCGTCCGGTCGACCTGCCGCCGTACAAGATCCTGGCGACGCCGGTGCGCCACGTCTCCGGCCGCGTGATGGGCTTCCTCGTGCTGTTCCGCGAGGAGTCGGCGCCGAGCTTCGACGCCCGCACGGAACGGCTGGTCGAGCTGCTCGCGCGCAAGACGACGACGACCCTCGCCAACAACTTCGACGGGCTGACGGCCCTCCTGACCCGCGCGGCCTTCGAGACCCAGGTGCGAGGCCAGCTGGCGGGGGCCCGCCCGGGCGCATCCGCCTGCGTGCTGTACCTCGACCTCGACCGCATGCACGTCATCAACGACAACTTCGGCATGCGGGTGGGCGACAGCGTGCTCGGCCAGCTCGGCGAGCTGTTGCGCGGCCGCTTGCCGTCGGGGGCGTTCGCGGCCAGGATCTCCGGCGACCGTTTCTCGGTGCTCCTGCCCGCACACCTCGACGATGCCGAGCGCTTTGGCGAGTCGCTGTGCGAAGGCGCCGAGCAGTTGGGCAACATGCA
>DASSUY010000211.1:0-7649 GCA_035706525.1 Steroidobacteraceae bacterium | reverse complement strand
CTCCGCCACGAGGGTCAGGTCGCAATTGCCGACGGCGAGGCCCCGCTCGCCGGCGAGCTTCACGACGGCGCGCAGCAGCTCGCGGCTGTCCGCGCCCGCGTAGCGCGGGTCGCCCGGCGGGAAATGCAGGCCGATGTCGCCGAGGCCCGCCGCGCCCAGGATCGCGTCCATGAGCGCGTGCAGCAGGACGTCGCCGTCCGAATGGGCGACGACGCCCCGGTCGTGCGCGATCGTGACGCCGCCGATACGCACCGACCGGCCCGGCCCGAACCGGTGGACGTCGTAACCGAACCCGATCCTCATCGGCGCCGCCGTCCGGCGGAAAGCGCCGCCGCCGCGAGCGCGAGGTCGTCCGGCCGGGTCACCTTGACGTTGAGGCCCGAGCCCTCGACGAGCCGCGGGGCGTGGCCCGCGCGCTCGAGCGCCTCGGCCTCGTCGGTCGGCTCGTAGCCCTCGTCGCGCGCCTTCTCCAGCGCCCCGCGAAGGAGCCCGAGGCGGAACATCTGCGGCGTGAGGGCGCGCCAGAGGCCCTCGCGAGCGAGCGTGCCGGCGCTCCGCCCTGCCCCGTCCGAGCGCTTCAGCGTATCGGCGACCGGCGCGGCGAGGAGGCCGCCGACCCGCTCGCGGCGGCAGGCGGCGACGAGCGCGGCGATGTCGGCGCGCGGCACGGCCGGTCGCGCCGCGTCGTGCACGAGCACGAAGTCGTGCGCATCCGCCACGACGAGCGCCTGCAATCCATTCAGCACGGAGGCCGCGCGCGTCGGCCCGCCCTCGACCGCCACCAGCCGGCGCCGCACGGCCGGCGGCAGCCGCTCCCAGCGCCGGTCGCCGGTCGCGAGCACGACGACGCCCCCGGCGACGCCCGGCACCGCCATGAGCGCGCGCGCGGCGTGCTCGATGAGCGTGCGGCCGGCGATGCGGAGGTAGGGCTTGGGGACGGTGCCGCCGTAGCGCGAGGCCCGGCCCGCGGCGGCGATCACGAACCAGGTGCGCGCGCCCACCGGGCGGTCAGGGCGTGGCGGAGGCCTGCAGCGAGTCGGGAACGGCGGGCCCGGCCTCCGGCGCGCGGTGCGTGGAATCGACGACCTGGTAGAAGGTCTCGTTCGACGCGATCATCCCGAGGTCGTTGCGGGCGCGCTCCTCGAGCGCGGTGAAGCCGTGCTTGAGGTCGTTCACCTCGGCCTTCATCTGCCGGTTGCGCTCCGCGAGCACCTTGTTCTCCGCGACCTGGTTCTCGACCGCCTGGCGCAGGTGCCAGACCTCGCGGAGGCCTTCGTCGGAGACCCACAGGCGGTACTGCAGGAGCAGGAACGCGGCGAGGAGCGCGGCGAAGGCGAGCTTCATGGGGCCGGGAGCCTAGCACGGAAAACGGGCACGGGCCTATTTCCGCCGGAACAGGAAGGCGTCGCGGCCCGCGTAGCGCGCCCGCGCGCCGAGCTGCTCCTCGATCCGCAGCAGCTGGTTGTACTTGGCGACGCGGTCCGAGCGCGACAGCGAGCCGGTCTTGATCTGCGTCGCGGCGGTGCCGACGGCGATGTCGGCGATGGTCGCGTCCTCGGTTTCGCCCGAGCGGTGCGAGACGACGGCGGCGTAGCCCGCCTCAGTCGCCATCTCGATCGCCGCGAGGGTTTCCGTGAGCGTGCCGATCTGGTTGGGCTTGATCAATATCGCGTTGGCGACTTCCTCGGCGATGCCGCGCGAGAGCATCTCGGTGTTCGTCACGAACAGGTCGTCGCCGACGAGCTGGACCTTGCGGCCAAGGCGGCGCGTGAGCTGCGCCCACCCGTCCCAGTCCGCCTCCGCCATGCCGTCCTCGATGGTGATGATCGGATAGCGGTCCACGAGCGCGGCGAGGTATTCGGCGAACTGCGTCGAATTGAACTTCCGCCCCTCGGACTCGAGGTGGTAGGTGCCGTTCTCGCAGAACTCCGTGCTCGCGACGTCGAGCCCTAGCCAGACGTCGTGCCCCGGGTGGTAGCCCGCCTTCTCGATGGCCTCTAGGATCACGCCGAGCGCGGCCTCGTTCGACGGCAGGTTCGGGGCGAATCCGCCCTCGTCCCCGACCGCCGTCGCGAGACCGCGGTCGTGCAGGAGCTTCTTCAGGCGGTGGAAGATCTCCGCGCCGCAGCGCAGCGCCTCGCGGAAGCTCGGCGCGCCCGCCGGCACCACCATGAATTCCTGGATGTCGAGGCTGTTGTCCGCGTGCGCCCCGCCATTGACGATGTTCATCATCGGCACGGGCAGCACGGCGGCGTCGTCGCCCCCGAGGTGCCGGTAGAGCGGCACGCCGCGCGCGCCGGCCGCCGCGTGCGCGTTCGCGAGCGACACCGCGAGGATGGCGTTGGCGCCGAGGTGCGACTTGTTCTCCGTGCCGTCGAGCTCCCGCATGCGGCGGTCGATGCCCGCCTGGTCGTCCGGGTCGCGCCCGACCAGGGAGTCGCGCAGCACGCCGTTCACGTGGGCGACCGCGTGCAGCACGCCCTTGCCGAGGTAGCGCGCCGGGTCGCCGTCGCGCAGCTCGACCGCCTCGCGCGTGCCGGTCGAGGCGCCCGACGGCACGGCCGCGCGGCCGACGGTGCCGTCGTCCAGCTCCACCTCGGCCTCCACGGTGGGGTTGCCGCGGGAGTCCATGACCTCGCGGCCGCGGATGTCGACGATGCGCATCAGAGCGAGTCCTCGGCGAAGGGACGCGACTTGACCGCGCGATCGAGCTCGACCAGCAGCGTCAGGAGCTCGCGCATGCGCGGCAGCGGCCAGGCATTCGGCCCGTCGGAGAGCGCCTTGTCGGGGTCGGGGTGCGTCTCCATGAAGAGGCCGGAAACGCCCGCCGCGACGGCGGCGCGGGCGAGCACGGGCACGAACTCGCGCTGGCCGCCCGAGGCCTTGCCCTTGCCGCCCGGCAGCTGCACCGAGTGCGTCGCGTCGAACACGACCGGCGCGCCGAATCCGCGCATGACCGAGAGCGCGCGCATGTCGGAGACGAGGTTGTTGTAGCCGAAGGTGAAGCCCCGCTCGCAGACCATGATGTCGGGGTTGCCGGTCGAGCGCGCCTTCTCGACCACGTTCGACATTTCCCAGGGGCTCAGGAACTGCCCCTTCTTGATGTTGACGGGCTTGCCCTGCGAGCAGGCGTTGACGATGAAGTTCGTCTGCCGCGCGAGGAAGGCGGGCGTCTGCAGCACGTCCACGACGGCCGCGACCTCGGCGAGCGGCGTGTCCTCGTGCACGTCCGTGAGGACGGGCAGCTTGTGCCGGCGGCGCACGTCGTCGAGCACCTTGAGGCCCGCCTCCATGCCGGGCCCGCGGTAGGAGCTGCGCGAGGACCGGTTCGCCTTGTCGTAGGAGGCCTTGAAGACGAACGGGATGCCGAGGGAGCCCGTGATCTCCTTGAGCTCGCCCGCGATGTCCTCCGTCAGCTGCGGGCTCTCGACGACGCAGGGACCCGCGATCAGGAAGAACGGCCGGTCCGGGCCGATGTCCGCCCCGGCGAGCTTCACGCGCTCGCCGCCTGGGCGAGCTTTCCGGGCGCCGCGGACCGCGCCGCGTGCTCGCGCGCCGCGCGCACGAAGCCGGTGAACAGCGGGTGGCCGTCCCGCGGGTTCGAGGTGAACTCGGGGTGGAACTGCACGCCGATGAACCACGGGTGCGAGGGCAGCTCGACGATCTCGACGAGCCCGTCCTCCGAGAACGCCGAGATCGACAGCCCCGCCTTCTGCATGCGCTCGAGGTAGTTGTTGTTGAACTCGAAGCGGTGGCGGTGCCGCTCGTGGATCACGTCGCGGCCGTAAACCTTGCGCGCGAGCGTACCGGTCAGGATCCGGGACTCCTGCGCGCCGAGGCGCATCGTGCCGCCGAGGTCGGAGTTGTCGTCGCGCTTCAGCGTCTCGCCGCTGCGGTCGCGCCATTCCGTGATCAGCGCGATCACCGGGTCCTCCGCCTCGCGGTCGAACTCGGTCGAGTTCGCCCCGGCGAGCCCGAGCACGCCGCGCGCGAACTCGATCACCGCGACCTGCATGCCGAGGCAGATCCCGAGGTAGGGCACGCCGTGCTCGCGGGCGAAGCGGACGGCCGCGATCTTGCCCTCGATGCCGCGTTCGCCGAACCCGCCGGGGACGAGGATCGCGTCCATGCCCTCGAGCGGCGCGGTGCCCGCGGCCTCGATGTCGGTCGACTCGACGTAGTGCAGCTGCACCCGCGTGCGCGTCTTGAGGCCCGCGTGGCGCAGCGCCTCGTTCAGGGAGATGTAGGAGTCGCGGATCTGGACGTACTTGCCGACCATCGCGATGTTCACGGTCGCGTCGGCCTGGTGCCGGGCGGCGACGACCTGCTGCCACTCGCGCAGGTCCGCCGGCGGCGCTTCGATGCCGAGTTTCTCGCAGACGATGTCGTCGAGTTGCTGCTCGTGGAGCAGGATCGGGATCTTGTAGATGTCGTCGGCGTCGACGGCGGAGATCACCGCCCGCTCCTCCACGTTCGTGAAGAGCGCGATCTTGCGGCGCTGCTCCTCCGGCAGGGGGTCGTGGCAGCGGCAGAGCAGCACGTCCGGCTGGATGCCGATGCCGCGCAGTTCCTTGACGGAGTGCTGGGTCGGCTTGGTCTTGATTTCGCCGGAGCCGCCGACCACCGGCACGAGCGTCAGGTGCATGTACACGCAGTGCGAGCGACCGAGCTCGACGCCGAGCTGGCGGATCGCCTCCAGGAAGGGCAGCGACTCGATGTCGCCCACCGTGCCGCCGATCTCGACCATGCACACGTCCGCGTCGCCCGCCCCGAGGCGGATGCTGCGGATGATCTCGTCGGTGATGTGCGGGATGACCTGGACGGTCGCGCCGAGGTAGTCGCCGCGGCGCTCGCGCGCGATCACGCGCTCGTAGATTCGGCCGGTCGTGAAGTTGCTGTTGCGCCCCGTCGTCGTGCGGACGAAGCGCTCGTAATGGCCGAGGTCGAGGTCGGTCTCCGTGCCGTCCTCCGTGACGAACACCTCGCCGTGCTGGAACGGGCTCATCGTGCCCGGGTCCACGTTGATGTAGGGGTCCAGCTTGACCATGCGGACCTTGAGTCCGCGGGCCTCCAGGATGGCGCCGAGGCTTGCCGAGGCGAGCCCCTTCCCCAGGGAAGAAACGACGCCGCCGGTCACGAACACGAATCGAGTCATCGGGGCCCCCGCCGCCGGTCGAAACGACGGGAGACCAGTGTAGTCGAGGGCCGCTCCCGCCGCCAGCGGAAATGTGAAGCGCATCACGCGCCAGCCGACATAAGAGACCCGGAAAACCGCGCTTTTGCCGTTCGTCGCCGCCCGCCCAGCGCCTGTCGGAACGGCCGGATCGGGTTGCCGGCCGCTCTTTATAGTGCTGCCCATGAAAAGAGGCCACCGCGGTTTCACGCTGCTCGAGCTCATGGTGTCCCTCGCGATCGTGGGCACGCTGCTCGCCGTCGGCATCCCGGCGATGGGCGACTTCATCCGCAACTCGCGCATCACGGGCGCCGCGAACGACGTCATGGGCGCCCTGCACTACGCCCGGTCGGAAGCGGTCAAGCGGCGCCTGCCCGTGACCTTCTGCACGAGCGCGAACGCCGTCGAGGACAACGAGGCCAATCCGGATGCGACCTGCGCGGCTTCCGCCTTCCTGACCGGCTGGATGGTGTTCGTCGACACGAACGACAGCGGCCAGCGCGACGCCGGCGAGCTGATCCTGTCCCAGCGCGGGCCGATCAACGAGCTGATCAAGGCCCGCTCGGAGGTCAACCCGCTCAGGGTCACCTATCTTCTCAACGGGTTCGCGAAGAACACGAACGGCGCCCGGCTCGTCTTCTGCGACGACCGCGGGAACGAAGCCGCCGCCGGCGAGCTCTCCGCCGCGCGTGCCATCTTCGTCTCCGTGACCGGGCGCGCGGGCGTCTCCCGCGACCCGGCCGAGATCCAGACCCTCCTCGATGAAATCGGCCAGCCGGTCGGCGGCTGCGCCGCGAGTTGAAGCCATGAAGACGCACCAATCCCAGTCCGGATTCACGATGGTCGAGGTCCTGGTGGCCCTGGTCGTGCTGGCGATCGGGCTGCTCGGCATCGCGGCGCTCTACCTCAACAGCCTCCAGGCGGGCCGCACCGCCATCTACCGGACGGAGGCCGTGACCCTCGCCGCCGACATCGCGGACCGCATCCGCATGAACCGCACCGCCCAGGCTGCCTACAACGCGACTTTCGACGACGCGAAAGCAGCAGTGGCGGAATGCGCGGGCACCGGCGGCTGCACCGACGCCGAACTCGCGGCCACCGACCTCGCCGACTGGAAGGCAGCCATCGCCGAACGGCTGCCCGAGGGCGAGGGCCAGGTCGCCGTCACGGCCCCGGCCGGCGTCGACGAGCCGGCGAGCTACGTCGTTTCCATTCGCTGGACCGAGCTCGGCGAGGACGATCCCGTGACCTTCCAGCTGGGGTTCCAGACATGAGCGCGCAGGGGCAGCTTCGCCGCCAGCTGGGCTTCAGCCTCGTCGAGCTGATGGTGGCGCTCGCCATCGGCACCTTCCTGCTCGCCGGCACGATCTCAGTCTTCGGCAAGACCCGCGACCTCTACCGCACGAACGATGCGGCCGCGCGCCTCCAGGAGACCGCGCGATATGCGATGGGAACGCTCGAGGCTGACCTCAGGATGGCGAATTACTGGGGCCTCATGAGCCGCGCCGACCTGATCGAGAACGGCCCGGCGCTCGACCTCGCGAACCCGCCGGACGTCGACCCGACGTACGTGCTGCCGGCGGAGCTGACCGGCTACGCCGGCACGATCAACGAGTGCGGCGACATGTGGGCGATCAAGCTCCCGGCCTACGTCGAGGCCACCGACTCGTACACGCTCGGCTGTGACGCCTACGGCGACGGCGCGGTCGCAGGTTCCGACACCCTCACCGTCCGCCGCGCGTCCACGCAGGTGATCGACGCCGGCGGGCTCCTCGCGAGCGCCGGCCAGATCAAGCTCCAGACGAGCCGCGTGCAGGGCTCGCTGTTCGCGAGCTCGACGCTGCCGGCCGGCTACCTCCCGCCCCTGTCGGAGACGCGCGCCCTCGTCACGAACGGCTACTACGTCTCCCAGGACTCGGACGAGCGGGACGGCACGCCGTCGCTTCGCCGCAAGCAGCTCGACGTCGAGGGCGCGCCCGCCGCGCCCGTGATCTCCGACCTGCAGATCGTGCCGGGCGTCGAGGACCTGCAGGTCGAGCTCGGCGCCGACTTCAACAACGACCAGAACGCGGACTACTACGTGCCCCCCGGCACGGCCATCCCCGCCGGCGACCAGGTCGTCGCCGTGCGCCTCTGGCTGATGGTCCGCGCGGAGCAGCCGGAAGTCGGCTTCACGGACACGCGGACCTACGACTACGCGAGCCGCACGGGCGCGGACGTGTTCACGCCCAACGACAACTTCCGCCGCGTCCTCATCAGCAAGACGATCGCGCTCAGGAACACCCGCCGATGAACGCCATTACCGCCGCACCGCGCCGCCAGCAGGGTGCAGCCCTCGTCATCGGGCTGGTGCTGCTGCTCGTGCTCACCATCCTCGCCGTCTCGGGGGTCTTCACCTCGACGATGGAGCTGCGCATGGTCGGCAATACGCAGAACCAGGAACGCGCGTTCCAGGCCGCCGAGGTCGCGATCGAGG
>DASSUY010000210.1:0-9652 GCA_035706525.1 Steroidobacteraceae bacterium | reverse complement strand
TGGCCGCCGTGCCCGTGGACGGCGAGCGGGAAGCGGCCGCTCGTCGGCACGGCGAAGCGCCAGGCGGCGGGCTTGCCGGCCGCGAGCTCGAACTTCAGCGAGTACCCGTGCAGGTGCAGCTCGACGTCGCGGTCGCTCCGGAGGTCGAGCACGACCTCGTCGCCCTGCGCCACCTTCAGGGTCGGCGCGGACTCGGCGAGCTTCCCGTTCTCGAGTGCGAGCTCGAAGTGCCGCTCGGCCCCCTCGCTGGAGGCGGGGAGCAGGAAACCGGTCATCGCGAGTGCAAAGGGCAGTGCAGCGACGACGGCCCGTATTGCGCCGTCCCGCAGCACCCTGGCCCGGCTCGCGTCCTGCTGCATCGTCAAGGCGACGCACCCCCCCCACGGCCATCTTATCGGCTCCCGGGCCGTAGCCGGAAGCGGCGACGGGCGGGCCTAGTCGGCGCGGAGGATTCCTTCGTCGAGAACCTGGTCCCCGGCGCGAAGCTGCAGCGAGACCCTGCCATGGCCGGAAAACTGGAAAGTCATCTGCCGGCTGCCGGGCTCGGCGGCGATCGCGAGGCGTCCGGCCTGGGCATCCTGCGGCGCAAGATCGGCTCCGCCGAGGAACGTCGTCACCGTCGGGTCGAAATTGACGACGACTTCGACGGGGCGGGCCGCGGACACGCGGACCTCCAGCCGAAGCTGCTCGCCGCTTCTCAGGGCGCGCGCCTGCATCTCGGCGCCCTCGGCGCGGAGGTCAAGGCGCTCGCCGGGCGTCGCGATCACCGAACCCTGAAGCTCGTTCCGGTATTCCCGCGCATCGAGGAGCAGGTAGGCGAGGCCGACGACCAGCAGTCCGCCGAGGACGCTCGCCGCCACCCGCCAGGCGCTCCAACGCGCCCCGGCGGGTCGTGCGGCGACGGCGCCGGACGTCGCCGCCAGCACCTCTGCGCGGAGCTCCGGCGGCGGTTCCGCTTTCGGGATGCCGCGCAGGACGCGGTCTAGGCGGCGGTACTCGTCGTGCAGTCGGCGCGCCTCGGGATCCTGCATCAGCACGCGCGCGAGCTCGGCGTGCTCGGGGGAGGAGAGCGCGCCGTCGATGTCGGCCTGGATCAGTTCCTCGAGTGCCTGCCGGTCCATGCTCAGGGGACCTCGCGCGGCAGCTGGTCTTTCAGCAGCTGGCGCGCCGTGTACAGCCGCGACTTGACCGTCTTCGCGTCGATCCCGAGGATCTGTCCCATCTCCTCGTAGTCCCGGTCGACGAAGTACCGGAGCACGACGACGGCGCGGTATTCCGGCTTCAGCCGGTCGACCGCCGCCAGGATGCGCTCGCGCGCCTGGTCCTCGTCGAGCGTTTCCGACGGGCCGTCGCCGTCCGCGGGATGGCTCTCGTCCACGGGCCCCGCCTCGCGCCCGCGCGACCTCAGCATGTTGAGGGACTCGTTGATCGCCATCCGGTAGATCCAGCTGTAGAACTTGTATTGCGGGTCATAGCTCGCGAGGCCCTGGTACGCCTTCAGGAAGACCGTCTGCGCGACATCGCGGGCGTCCTCCACGTTGCGCAGCATGCGCAGGGCCACGTTGTAGACCGGCTTCTCGTAGGCCTCGACGAGCTCGCCGAATGCCCGTGAATCGCCGCCGAGGCAGGCCCTGACCCTCGCCGCATCGACGCTGTCGCCCATATCAATTACACGCCGGGAGCGGACAAGTTGGCGGGCACGCCGGTAGGATGCCATCCGGCGCGATTCGGGGGGGATATCGGACCGTGAGCGAAGCGACCTACCTGCAGGCGGCAGCCATCGCCCTCCTGCCGTCCCTGGCCTGGGGCTGGTTCTTCATCAGCCGCAACCCCAAATCGAAGCAGCTCGTCGTCGTGACCTTCATGCTGGGCACGCTCGCCGTCGCGCCGCTCCTCCTGTTCATGGCGGGCCTCGGGACGCAGCTGCACGCCCACGACCCGGATGCGCTTCCCCATGCCGCGCAGGCCTCGATGCGCCAGGTCTTCGGCCTTCTGGGGCTGCTCGCCTGCATCGCCGTGGTGCTCGGGGGCGTCGCCACGATGTTCCAGCACATCTCCCGGCGCATCGGCCGGCATTCCTGGCGCCTCGGCGCGATGGTGGCGGCGACCGGTATCTTTCTCGTGGCGACCCTGAGCCTCGACCAGCTTCGCGAAAGCTTCGGGCCGCTGGGGACGCCGCTCGCGGTGCTGTTCCACTTCCTCGTGATCTTCTCGCTGCTGCTGTTCCTGCTCGAGCGGTTCAAGCCGCGCACCGTAGCGAACGTCGCGGTGGCGGGTCTCGCGGCCATCCTCGTCCTGGTGGTCACGGGGGCGGAGGGCGATCCCGACGCAGGCATCGACCTCGGGTCGATCTCGACGATCTTCAGCCTGCCGTTCCTGCTCGGCGTCGCGGGGCCGGACACCCTTACGCTCCGCGTCCTGAACTTCCTGCAGGTCTACCTGACGTTGTCGATGACGGCAATCAGCACGCTGCTGGTCGTCGCCTCCGTGCACGTCATCTACCTGCTGCACGAGCACCGCCTGGTCAAGGTCGTGCACTCGGCCTCGCTCGCGTACTTCGCCCTTCCGCTGCTGGCGGAGGCAGTCGCCGTCGTCACGCCCGGCTTTCCGTTCGCGGCGGACCTTGCACGCGTGCCACATGCCTTCGAGGTCGCGTGGTTCGTGAACATCGCGCTGCTGGTCGCGCTGTCCGCGTGGTCGTTCTTCGCCTTCACGCGCCAGTCGGGCGATGCGGCCTATGCGCTCTTCACGGGCCTCTACGAGGAACCGTTGATCTTCGTGGGCGTGGGACTGTTCCTCACGGTCTTCGTCGCGCTCTCCCACGCCTTCGGGCTGTCGGTGGTGGCGTTCAGCGTCATCTTCCTGGCCTTCGGCGAGGAGTACTCGAAGCACCTGATCGTCCGCTTCACCGACGACGACAGCATCCGCTCGATCGACGATGCCATCGAGTTCTCCATCATCGTGGGCCTCGCCTTCGCTTTCGCGGAGAACGTGCTGCTCTATTTCCCGAAGATGCTCGCGGCCGGCGACATACCGGCGCTCGTGCTGCGCTCCGTGCTGACCGTGCTGATGCACGCCGTGGCCTCGGGAATACTCGGCTACTTCTACGGGCTCGCGCACTTCTCGGTGGAGCAGGTGCAGAAGGGCCATGGCGGGCACGGCCGTGTTTACCGGCTGCTTTACCAGCTCTTCCTGTTCCGCCGGGCGCGCGTCTACCACCTGGTGAAGATGTTCCAGGGGCTCGTCATCGCGGGCTCCTATCACGCCTCCTACAACCTGGCCGCCAGCCAGGGCCGCATCGGCGTGATGCTCGTGCTGGTGGGCGGGGGCTGCGCCTTCGTCTACTACCTGCTTGGCGTCAAGAGCGACCGCCAGAGGACCGGGGCGATTGCCGCGAAGCGCTTCCACGACACCTTCGTCCGCAGGCTGCGCCGCCGCGCGACCTAGAGGATCTTCAGCGACAGCATCCATTCGTCGTCGACCTTGCGGCCGTCCTCGAAGCCGGCGGCGTAGCCGAACGACAGCGTCATGTCGAGGCGATGCAGGACGGTGAGGCTGAGGTCCACCTGGGCGCCGGCGTCGTAGACCGTTCGACGGCCCGATCCGTCGGCGGGTCGGGCCGCGAGGGCGCCGACGAACAGCGCCGGCCGCGCATGGCCGAGGAAGAAGCCGGGCGTGCCGACCTCCTCGAATCGCAGCGGCGGCAGGTTCAGCTCCAGGACGGACTTGGCGAAGTCGCGGCCGGCGAGGGCATCGATCTCGAAGCCCGGGAATCGGTCGTAGTCCCGGTAGCGCTTGATCTCGCCGTCGTCCACGTAGTTGTTGCCGAAGCCGCCGAAGTAGTAGCTCGACAGCGGGTTTTCCGCCTCGCCGCTCGCGACGCCCGCGGCGTTGTAGAGCCACACCGATGAGTTGCCGAGCGGCAGCGCGAAGCCGAAGTCGAAGCCGCCGTGGATCCTCGAGACGGTGTCGCCGCCGGCATGGTCGGCCTGGCCGACGAGGTTCCAGCGATAACCCTTCTCGTGGTCCACCGACCCTTGTGAACGGCGCGTGTCGGTGTAGGCGAGCTCGACCTGGCCCGACGTGAGCTCGCTGAATCCGGAGGGCACGTTCTGGTTCAGCGGCAGCGTGTCGAGCCCGGTGAAATACGCAGCGGCGACCGACAGGTCGAGCCGCCTCGGCTCGTCGAAGATCAGCGCCTTCTCGTACTCGCCGAGGAAGGCGTCGCCCTTGCGGCTGCGCTTCGTCGGCCCGAACAGGTCGTAGAAATCCGCGCCGTTGTGCCAGTACTCCCAGCGCCAGACCGGCGTCTCGTACCGAAGGCTCGCATGCAGGCGCTCGTCCGAAGGCAGCGCCTGGTCCGGCGAGTAGCTCGCCGAGACGTCGAGACGGTGGAACTGCGCGGGATCCTGGAACCGGAGGTGCCAGCCGAGCGCGGCCGAATCCCGGTAGCCTTCGACGATCGGGTAGCCCGCGTCGTAGGCCAGCTCGCGGACAGGGCGGTACTTGCCGCGGCGCGTGATCATCGGGTCGAGGTCGACGCTCGCCGGCGGCTCGACCACCCAGCTGCGGACGACGGGGTGGTCCCGTGCGATCTGCGCGCCGAGGAAGGTGATGGCGCTCACGTCGTCGAGCGGCTTCGGCTCGATGATCGTCGGCGCGAACCCGTCTCCCGTGTACTCCTGGACGATCAGCCGGCCGTCCGGGAGCGGGATCGGCCGGAAGAAGCCGGTTTCCGCGTTCGTGACCGCCTCGAGCTCGCCGGTCGCGATTTCGTAGCGGAAGATGTTGGAGACGCCGGTGTAGTAGGAGCTGCCGTACAGGTAGCGGCCGTCGGGCGTGAAGACGAAGCCTTCCGGGATGGCCTTGCCGAAGTCGAACTGCGCGAGCGGCTCGGCTTTCCCCGCCTCCAGGTCAGCGCGGCGGAAGACGCGCATGAACTGCGACCCGTCGAGCTGCCCCACGGACATCGAGATCATCGATCCGTCGGCCGACACGTCGAGCTCGAACGGCTCCTCGCCGTAGGGCCAGGTGTACACCTGCCTCCACGTCGAGTAGGGATGCGGGATGCGCACCAGCGTCACGTAGCCGTTGAGGTGGCGCAGGCCCCAGAGCGAGCGGTCGGAGGCGTCGTAGCAGATGTCGCCGATGCGCGCGTCGCGGATCAGCATGCGCGCCTTGCCGCTCGCGACGTCCACGGCCATGAGGTCGCGCCAGGCGTTGTTGTCCGCGGTGTAGAAGAGCGTCCGCGCCGCGGGGTCGAAGGCGGTGGAGGTGACCCGGTACTTCATCGGGCCCTTGATGTCGACGAGCTTGCGGATTCCTCCGCCCTCCAGCGATACCGTGCCGGCGTAGGCCACGATGCCCGGGTACTGGAAGGCGCCGACGAGCGAGTTGTCCGCCGGGTCGATGAAGGAGCGCGACACGGAGCCGAGGCCCTGCCGGGTCAGTCGCCGGCCCTGCGTGAGCGGGTACTTGCGAACGGCCTGCAGGTTCGCGCGCTGGAACTCGTGCTCCCAGGCGATCCACTCGGCCCAGGCGACGTCGAGCGGCCGGCCGAAGACCTTCTCGAACTGCGCCGCGTAGTAAGCCTCGCTGTCCTCGCCGCGCTTCAGCCAGTCGATCACGGCCTCCGGGGAATGGACCTCGGCGAGGTAGCTGAAGAACCGCGTGCCGTAGAGGTAGGCGTTCGTGCCGGTCTGGAAGTCCGCGGCCACGCCCTTCGAGACGAGGCCGAGCGGGCTGTAGAAGTGCGCGTCGTCCCGGACCATCGCCCGGAACACCATCTCGTCGTAGGCGCCCTGCGCCCGCCCGAGGCCGCCCGCCATCCAGGTCTCCATGAACGAGGCCGCGCCCTCGAGGTACCAGCGCGGCACCGTCATGCGCGGCACGGTCAGGTAGTTGTAGAGGATGGTCTCGGGATGCTCGTTCGTCTGCCGCGGCTTGCCGCCGAAGAAGCTTCGCCAGGCGCGGTCGCGCGTGTTCGCCACGTCCATGTTGGCGAGGTGGACGACCTCGTGGTTCATCGTCGAGTACATGCGCTCGCTGCCGGGCAGCGTCTCGAGCGTGTGGCTCGGCGGGGCGATGTAGAGCGTGACGCCGTTGCCGGGGGAGGCGCTGGCGCCCGCGTTGCCGTAGTCGGCGAAGTCCGTGAGCAGCAGCGTGCTCTTTTCCTGCGGCGTCCAGTCGAAGACCCGGCGCTGGAACTGCAGCGAGTTGTAGTAGGTCCGCCCGACGAGCGGCGTCAGGTAGGTCTGGAACGGGTCGAAGTAGAGCAGGCGCATGTCCTGCGTCTCGATCAGGTCCATCTCGAGCGGAGCCGCGCCAACCGGCTGCGCGGCGAAGAAACCGCCCAGCAGCAGGGCAGCCATCGAACGAGACAGGAACGAGGCCGCCGGCACGGGTGCGGGCGGCCTCGTCAGCGACACGGAAGTGTCGTCAGCCTGCAATCGGCCCAGGCAGCGTCACCGGTTGGAGGCCTTCATGGCATCGCTCTTCATGGCGTCGCTCTTCATGACGTCGCCCTTCATCGCGTCGCGGAAGGCCTGGTTGCCCATGGCGTCACGGAACGCCTGGTTGCCCATCGCGTCGCGGAAGGCCTGGCTGCCCATCGCGTCACGGAAGGCCTGGTTGCCCATCGCATCCCGGAAGGCCTGGTTGGCGAAGGCGTCACGGAACGCCTGGTTGCCCATCGCGTCGCGGAAGGCCTGGTTTGCCATGGCGTCACGGAAAGCCTGGTTCGCCTTCGCATCACGGAACGCCTGGTTCGCGAAGGCATCCCGGGAAGCCTGGTTGGCGAAGGAATTGCGCGAAGCCTGGCTCGCGAAAGCGTCGCGGAAGGCCTGGCTGCCCATCGCGTCGCGGAAGGCCTGGTTGGCCATCGCGTCGCGGAAAGCCTGGTTCCCGAAGGCGTCGCGGAAGGCCTGGTTGCCCATGGCATCGCGGAAGGCCTGGTTGCCCATCGCGTCGCGGAAGGCTTCGCTCGCCTTGGCGTTGCGGAAGGCGTCGCTGCCCATCGCATCGCGCGCCGCCTGGTTCGCGAACGCGTCGCGAAACGCCTGGCTCCCCATCGCATCGCGGAAGGCCTGGTTGCCCATGGCATCGCGGAAGGCCTGGTTCGCGAACGCATCCCGGAAGGCATCCGAGGCGAAGGCCGCCGCGACCGCCTTGTCAGAGACGATCTGGTGGTAGAGGTCGGTCTGCATGAACTGCGGAATCGTCTGGTCGCCGAGCGGGGGCGGCGTCGCGAGGACCGTCGGCTTGACGTCGGCGCGATACCGATCGGCCGGCACGACCGAACCCGCCAGGGAATCGTCGGAAGGCGGGTAAACCTTGGCGACGTAAGCGACGCCTGCCAGCACCACGACGCCGCCGATTACCAACCACAGCCTGGAACTTGCCATCTCGTACTCCCCCCTGAAGGACCGGCTCAGCCGGATTCGATGCCTCGATGCTCCAAATACAAGGCTGGGCGCGAAAAGTTGGAATTGCCCGTAACGCCCGCCCCTCGCAGGGCGTAGCTTAGCCAACTTCGGCGGATGACGGGTCCCCGGGGGTCCCCGCGGTCAGGGCGGGGCCGCGGCAGCCGTCCCGGCCGGCTTCGGGGCAAGCCGCGTCCAGAGGTGCGTGTACGAGAGGGCGAGCCGGTGGGCGAGCTGCTCGTTGGTGACGCTCGCGCCGTGGCCGCCCTCGATCTCCTCGTAGTACGAGACGTCGTAGCCGAGATCCTCGAGGCGCGCCGCCATCTTGCGCGCGTGGCCCGGGTGCACGCGGTCGTCGCGCGTCGAGAGGTAGAAGAAGATCGGCGGGTAGCCTTTGCCGGGCTGTGCGTTCTGGTAGGGCGACCAGGGTGCGATCCAGGCCCATTCCTCGGGCTTGTCGGGATCGCCGAACTCGTCGACCCAGCTCGCGCCGGCGAGCAGCTTGTGGTAGCGGCGCATGTCCGCGAGCGGCGAGCCGCAGATCACCGCGCCGTAGAGGTCCGGCCTCCGCTCCATCGTCGCGAGCACCAGCAGCCCGCCGTTGCTGCGGCCCTCGATGCCAAGGTGCGCCTTCGAGGTCACCTTGCGCGCGATGAGGTCGGCCGCGACCGCCTCGAAATCCTCGTACGCGTGCACGTGGTTCGCCTTCACCGCGCCCTGGTGCCAGGCCTCTCCGAATTCGCCGCCGCCGCGGATGTTCGCGAGCACGAACACGCCCCCGCGGCCGAGCCAGGTCTTGCCGTAGGCGCCGTAGTGCTGCTCGTAGCTGCCGGAGTAGGAGGGCAGGAGCGCATTCCGGAAGCCGCCGTACGAGAAGATGTGCGTCGGGTGGCTGCCGTCGAGCTTCATGCCCTTCGGTGCCACCTGGAAGTAGGGCACGCGCGTGCCGTCGGCCGAGCGGGCCCAGTGTTGGCTCACCTCGAAGCGGCTGCCGTCGAAGGTCGGCGCCTGCTGCTTCACCGGCACCGGGACGGGATCGCGGTCGGCCACGTAGTAGAGCGTCGGCGGCGTGACGAAGGACTCGAACTTCACGAAGGCGTCGCCGCTTCCGGCATCGACCGATTCGAGCTCCACCTGCCCGTTGTCCGGCAGCGCGATCCGCCGCCGCGTCCACTTCGTGCCCGCGGGCTCGTAGCGATAGAGCCGGCCCCGCACGTTGTCGAGCATGGACACGAGGATGCCGCTCTTCGACGCCACCGCGGCCTGGACGATCTCGCTCGCGGTCGACTCCGCCACGACGTCGATGTCGCCGCCGCCGGCGCCCTCGCCGGTGGTGCGCAGCGCCCCCGGGTCCGCGAGCAGCACGCTGTCGCGCGCGAACTTCCGCCCCCCGCGCTGCCAGTCGTCCTTCAGCAGGACGAGCAGGCGGCCGCCGAACGCGTCATTGACCTGCGCGGTCGGCGGCAAGTCGAGCTTGTGGAGGCTGTCGTCGGAAAGGACCTGGTAGTAGTCCGACTCCCAGAACGTCCGGCTGTCCGCGACGAGGTCCACGTCGCCGCCGGAGGAGCGCAGGCGAAAGCCGGTGACGCCCACCGAGTCGGCCTTGCCCTCGAACAGGAGCGGGGCGCTCGCGATCGGCGTGCCGCGCTTCCAGAGGCGGACCGTGCGCGGGTAGCCGGATTCCGTCAGCGACTCCGGCCCGAGGTCCGGGCCGAGGAAGACGCTGCCGGCGTCCCGCCAGGCGATGGCGGTCTTGGCGGTCGGCACGGCAAAGCCTTCGGGCTCGAAGGCGAGCTTCACCGGGTCGAACTCGCGGACCTCGTCCGCGTCCCCGCCGCCCGGCGAGAGCGACACGTAGCACTCCCGGTGCTCCGGCGGCAGGCAGTTCATGCCGTGGAAGACCCAGGGCTTGCCTTCGCGCTTTGCGAGCTCGTCGATGTCGAGGACGGTTTCCCAGGCGGGCTCGGCCTTGCGCAGCTCTTCGAGCGTCGTGCGCCGGAAGATGCCGCGCGGGTGCCGGTCGTCCTTCCAAAAGTTGTAGATCCACTCGCCCATCTGCTGGACGGCCGGCAGGCGCGAGGGGGAGTCGAGCGCGGCCTTGGCCTCGCGCCGCAGCTCCTGGTACAGCGGCTGCGAGGCGAGCTTCTTCCCGGTTGCGGCGTTGTGGGCGCGGACCCAGTCGAGCGCACGCTCGCCGTCGACGTCCTCGAGCCAGAGGTAGGGATCCGACG